>JAVEEO010000069.1 GCA_030840415.1 Pseudonocardiales bacterium
CGCCCACCCGGCCCTACGAGGTCGGCCGCGAGAAGATCCGTGAGTTCGCCGACGCGATCGGCGACCAGCACCCCGCCTACCGCGATCAGGCGGCCGCCAAGGCGCTGGGCTACTCCGACGTGATCGCTCCGCCGACCTTCCCGATCGTGCTGTCGACCCCGGCGGCCCACCAGGTGATCCGCGATCCCGAACTGGGGCTGGACTACTCCAAGGTGGTGCACGGTGAGCAGCAGTTCAGCTATCAGCGTCCGGTGCAGGCCGGCGACGTGCTGCAGGTCACCGTCCGGGTGGAGTCGATCCGGGTCGCGGCCGGCAACGACCTGATCACCACCCGGGGTGAGGTCACCACCTTGGAAGGCGAACTGGTGGTCACTGCCTTCTCGACCCTGGTGGCCCGAGGTACCGCCGCGGAGCCGGAAGCAGCGGAGGCCGGGGCATGAGCGTCCGGTTCGCCGACGTGAGCGTCGGCACCGAGCTGCCCGGGCAGAGCTTTCCGATCGAGCGGGCGGACCTGATCCGCTACGCGGGCGCGTCCGGGGACTTCAACCCGATCCACTGGAGTGAGCGGACCGCCACCGAGGTCGGCCTGCCGGACGTGATCGCGCACGGCATGCTCACCATGGCCACGGCGATCCGGGTGGTCACCGACTGGCTCGGCGACCCGGGCGCCGTGCTGGACTACAAGCTCCGCTTCACCAAGCCGGTGGTGGTCCCCGCCGATGCCCCCGCCCACCTCGAGATCAGTGGCGTGGTGCGCTCGGTGGATGACTCCGACCACACCGCCGAGATCCAGCTGAGCGCCTCGGTAGCGGGACAGACCGTGCTGACCAAGGCCCGGGTCCGCGTCCGGCTGGCACCGTGAAGCCGTGCGGGCTGCTGGTGGCCGAGTGACCGGGCCGGGCCCGGACGGCGAGGTCACGCTGGGCAAGGACGAGGCCGCCGGCCGCTACGAGATCTTCCTGGACGGACGCCGGGTGGGCCTGGCCGATTTCTACCGCCGGGGCGAGGTGGTGGTGATCCCGCACACCGAGACCTCGCCGGCCTACGGCGGCCGGGGCCTGGCCAGCCGGCTGGTGCGCTACTGCCTCGACGACATCAGGGCACAGGGTTTGACCGTCCAGCCCGCCTGCCCGTTCGTCGCGGCCTTTATCGCCAAGCACCCGGAGTACGCCGACCTGGTGGATCAGGCCTGACCGCTCCGCCCGACCGGACGGGGCCGCGCGAGGCCGGCCCGGCAGAGTCGATCGGCAGCCGGCTTTTTGGCCGCAGCGAGGCGACCCCTTACACTGGCTCTCCGGGTCCAGTTGGGCCGTGCGCAAGCGTGCGCGCATCCGTTCGCTTCGGCGCCGGTCGCGCCCGTTCGCCCGGTGCGGGTGGATTTCCTGTGACAGGACGGCTCGGCTGGTCGGGTTGGTTTGTCAGAGGGGCGTGGCTCAATTGGTAGAGCACCGGTCTCCAAAACCGGCGGTTGCAGGTTCGAGTCCTGTCGCCCCTGCGCCATCAGCGCTGTACCGGAACTCACCCGGGAACCACCCCGGGTCGGTCACCGGTCGGCGCCCGAGAGGAGTAACCGGTGACTGAGACACAGGCCGCACCTGCCCCGTCGTCGCGCCCTGATCCGGGCTCGGGCCGGGGGCTGAGCGCCCTGTGGCGTTGGCTGCCGGCGCTGATCCGGGCGCTGCAGCGGCGCACCCGGGAGACCGTGTCCGAGATGCGCAAGGTGCTCTGGCCCTCTCGCCGAGAGATGATCACCTACACCGTGGTGGTCATGATCTTCCTGGTGATCATGGTGACCATCGTGGCGCTGCTCGACTTCGGGCTGGCCAAGGCGGTCCTCGCGGTCTTCGGCTAGCACCCGGCGGTCGCGGCCGCCCGGCGCCGCGAACCCGCGGCACGAACTTGTAAGAAGCACGAACCTGCAAGACGACAGCAAGGAAGAGAGCCTGTGACCGAGTTCGACAACCACGCCGTGGACGACGCGGCGACCGACGGCACCCCCGAGGAGCGCACCACCGCTCCGGATGCCGAGGTTGCCCTGCCGGTCCTCGACGTCGAGGACCAGGTCTACGGGGTCAGCGCCGAGGACAAGTACAACGAGGCGGCCGAGGACCGCGCCGACGAGGCGTGGGCCCGGGCGGCCGCCGAACTCGGGGAGGACTCCGCCTCCGACCCGTCGGCGAACTCCGGCGAGACCGAGACCGCGGTGAGCGAGCCGGTGGCCTCCGCCGCCGCCGATGCGGGCGAGCAGGCCGACGAGGCCGCCGCCCTCGACCCGGTCGAGGAACTGCGCGCGGAATTGCGCCGGGCGCCGGGCGACTGGTTCGTGGTGCACTCCTACGCCGGCTACGAGAACAAGGTGAAGACCAACCTGGAGAGCCGGATCTCCTCCCTCGACATGGAGGACTACATCTTCCAGGTCGAGGTGCCCACCGAGGAAGTCGTCGAGATCAAGAACGGCAAGCGCCAGCAGGTCAACCGCAAGGTGTTCCCGGGCTACATCCTGGTCCGCATGGAGCTGACCGACGACTCCTGGGGCGCGGTGCGCAACACCCCGGGCGTGACCGGTTTCGTCGGCGCGACGTCCAAGCCGTCCCCGCTGTCGATGGACGAGGTCATCAAGATCCTGGCCCCGACCGTGCAGAAGGCCGGAGCGGCCGGCAAGTCGGGTGCGGCCGGGGGAGCGGATGGCTCCGGTGCCGCCCCGACCGAAGTGGTGGACTTCGAGATCGGCGAGTCGGTGACCGTCATGGACGGCCCGTTCGCCACCCTGCCCGCCACCATCAACGAGATCGACGCGCTGCACGCCAAGCTCAAGGTGCTGGTCTCGATCTTCGGCCGCGAAACGCCGGTCGAGCTGTCCTTCAGCCAGGTCTCCAAGATCTAGCGCAACCGACCCGCACATTCCGACCAACCAGAAGAAGAGACGAAATGCCTCCCAAGAAGAAGAAGCTCACCGCGGTAATCAAGCTGCAGATCAAGGCAGGCCTGGCCAACCCGGCGCCGCCGGTCGGCCCCGCGCTCGGTCAGCACGGCGTGAACATCAGGGAGTTCAGCAAGGCCTACAACGCCGCGACCGTGGCCCAGCGCGGCCAGGTCGTCCCCGTCGAGATCTCGGTGTACGAGGACCGCTCGTTCACCTTCGTCACCAAGACCCCGCCGGCCGCGCGACTGCTGCTGCAGGCCGCCGGTGTCGAGAAGGGCTCCGGCGAGCCGCACAAGACCAAGGTCGCCAAGGTCAGCATGGCCCAGATCCGCGAGATCGCCCAGACCAAGATGGAAGACCTCAACGCCAACGACCTGGACCAGGCGTCCAAGATCATCGCCGGCACTGCCCGGTCGATGGGAATCACGGTCGCCGACTAGGCGTTCCCCTTCGGCAGTCGCGGTTCGGACTGCTCGCAGGACAGCACCACCCAGTGGGAGGTCGCCGACCGTCGGCGTCCGTCAGACCACGCGAGTTCAAGGAGCAATCGGCATGGCCAAGCACAGCAAGGCATACAACGAAGCAGCGAAACTCATCGAGCACGGCAAGGTCTACAGCCCGTTGGAGGCCGCCAAGGTCGCCATCCAGAGCTCGCCGGTCAAGTTCGACGCCACCGTCGAGGTCGCCATGCGCCTCGGCGTCGACCCCCGCAAGGCCGACCAGATGGTGCGCGGCACCGTGAGCCTGCCGCACGGGACCGGCAAGACCGCCCGGGTCATCGTGTTCGCCACCGGCGCCCAGGCCGATGCCGCCCGCGCCGCCGGCGCCGAGCGGGTCGGCAGTGACGACCTGATCGCCGAGATCACCGACGGCTTCCTCGACTTCGACGCCGCGATCGCGACGCCGGACCAGATGGCCAAGGTCGGCCGGATCGCCCGGATCCTCGGCCCGCGTGGTCTGATGCCCAACCCGAAGACCGGCACGGTGACGCCGGACGTCGCCAAGGCCGTCACCGACATCAAGGGCGGCAAGATCACCTTCCGGGTCGACAAGCAGTCCAACCTGCACCTGATCATCGGCAAGGCGTCCTTCGATGCCGAGAAGCTGGTGGAGAACTACAGCGCCGCGCTGGACGAGGTGCTGCGCGCCAAGCCGTCCTCGGCCAAGGGCAAGTACCTGAAGAAGGTGGTGTTCTCGACCACCATGGGCCCCGGCATCCAGGTGGACCCGCTGCGTACCCGCAACCTGCTGGAGGACACCGCGCAGGCCTGACCAGCCCCTGGCCGCCGCCCCGTTCGACGGGTGGCAGTCGGACAGGAATTCCAGACGGGGGGCGGGCAGCGATGCCCGCCCCCTTCTGCATGCGCCGGGCAGGCCGTCAGGTCGGCGACCCGCGCCGGCGAACCGCACGGCGGGTCGCGGACCAGTTCCCCCGCTGCTGGTCCACGACCGCGTCGCCGGGAGGACTACACCGCCGCGCCGGCCCGGTGGGTGCTACACGCGGGCCGGCGGTCCTGCGGTGATCCTCGTCGGTATTAGAGACGCTCTCCGCGCCGTTGATACATCATGGCAAGCTAAGTATGAACTAAGCATTCCTCCGCGGGTCGCTGCACGGTACCTAACGCCCGAAGCGGACATCACCTCCCAACGTATCAACCGGCGCCCCGCAATCTCCTTGTCATGGAGTGAAAACGTCCTAGGCTCTGCCGTACCGGACCGCGGTTGGCAGCAACACGACGCGGGAGTTCGACGACGGGTGTGGCGATCATGATCAATGCCGAAGCTGAACAGGGAACGCTGGCCAGCCGTGCGGGTGAGGTGTTCAGCCGTTACCGCGACGGTCACACCGAGGCCATGGCCGATTTGGTGGCCATGCTGACTCCGATCCTGTGGCACACCGTCCGGGCGCAGCGGCTGGACAAGGAATCGACCGAGGACGTGCTGCAGACCACCTGGCTGGCGCTGGTGCGCAGCGCCGAGTCGATCTCCGATCCTCGGGCGGTGCTGCAGTGGCTGATCGTGGCCGCCCGCCGGGAGGCCTGGCGGGTGATGCGCGGTCAGGCGCGACAGGTGCCCTACGAGATCGCCGACGACGCGGTCGCCACTCCGGAGAGCGAGCAGCCCGACAACGTGGTGCTGCGCGGGGTGTCGGAGTCGGTGCTCTGGGCGCACGTCGCCGAGTTGCCCGAGCGCTGCCGGACCCTGCTCCGGGTGATCGCCTTCGCCGACCGCCCCGACTACCCAGAACTGGCCCGCTCGCTCGGCATGCCCATCGGAAGCATCGGCCCGACCCGCGGCCGGTGCCTGGCAAAGCTGCGCGCCTCACTGTCCGCCGATGCTCGTTGGGAGCTGCGATGAACACGCCCGGGATTCCTGCCGAGCACCTGGCCGATGCTCCGCTCGACACGTCGGATGCCGTGGTGTTGAGCATGCTCGCCGATCTCTACGACTTCATCGACCCGGTGCCGTCGGACCTGGTGGACCGGCTGCAGTTCAGCATCACCCTGGACGCGCTCAATGCCGAGCTGGCGGAGTTGCAGCAGCTGCCCGAGGCCGAACTCGCCTACCGCGGTGACCAGGTCAGTGCGGTCACCACGCTCACCTTCGCCAGCGAGAGCCTGACCACCATGATCGCGATCAGCCCGGACGGCCCGGACCGGATCCGGCTCGACGGTTGGATCGCGCCGGCGGCCGAGGCGGTGGTCGAACTGCACCAGGGCAGCCTGCGCCGGCAGGTGTCGGCCGACGCCGACGGTAGGTTCGCCTTCGAGGACGTGGCGCACGGCCTGGCCCGGTTCGTGGTGACCGCTCTGGAGCCGGCCCAGCACCCGCCGGTGATGACGCCCGCGGTGGAGATCTGATGAGCCGTTCCAGCAAGCCGGAGGACATGGGTCCGGCGCAGCCGCCCCGCCGGCGGCGGGAACCGAGCCTGAACCCGCCCCCGGAGGTGTTGAACAAGCACGGCGGCCGGGTGCTCGACCCTTCCAACGCGGTCCGGCTGCCCGGCCAGCCGCCGATCCGTCCGACCGTCTACGTCGGTGCCCGGCTGCTGGTCCGCTCGGTCAAGCTCGACGACCAGGTGCTGCCCGCCCTGAACCAGGCCGCCTCGGAATGCAACCTGCGGCTGGCCTTCGACCAGGCCGACACCCATCTGCTGGAGCTGGCCCGCAAGGCCGGTCTGGAGGAGCTTGCGCTGCGGGTGCTGGCTACCCGGGTCCGGCTGGAACCGGCCAGTGACAAGCCGGCCGCGCCGCCGGACGCCTGGCACGTGTTGCAGAGCTTCCGTGCGATCGTCGGCCCGGACAGCCCGGCCGTCAGCCAGGTGAGCCTGGACCACCTGCTCACCGCCACCGCCGGACTGCACGGCGGCGGCATCTCCGGTGCGCCCTACATGGGCGGTGGCAGCGTCGGCGGCGCGCCCTACATGGGCGGCGGCGGTGTGGACGGGGTGCCCTACATGGGCGGCGGCAGCGTCGGGGTCAGCTCGCAGTACGGCGTGCCGGGACACGGCGGCCGGGCCCCGGTCACCTGGCTGGGACCGCCACCTGCCCGGGTCGCCCAGGCCGACCGGCCGTGCCGTCGGCCGGTCGTCGCGGTGCTCGACACCGGGGTGGGCAAGCACCCGTGGTTGCCGGCCACCATCGTGAAACGGCATCCGCACGTGGCCAGCCTGCCGATCGGGCAGACCGACCCGGCGACCGATCCGGAGGTGAGCGGGCGGCTGAGCAACCCGCTGGAGGGCACCCTGGACCCCGACGCCGGCCACGGCACCTTCATCGCCGGCCTGATCCGCCAGATCTGTCCGGACGCCGACATCCTGGCGATCCGGGTGATGTACGGCGACGGCGCGGTTGCCGAGGGTGATCTGCTGGAAGCGCTGAACCGGCTGTTGCTGCGGCAGGCACTGGCGCACGCGCTGGACCGGCCGAGCTGGCTGGTCGACGTGATCTCGCTGTCGCTGGGGTATTACCACGAGCTGCCGGCCGACTTCGCCTATGACCAGCTGCTGCTGGAGACCCTGCGGGCCCTCGGTGAGTTGGGCGTCGCGGTCGTCGCGGCCGCGGGCAACGACGCGACCGCCAGGCACTTCTACCCGGCCGGCTTCGCCCCGCATGCCAAGGGCCAGTTCAACCCGGTGCGGTGCGACGCGCTGCCGGTGATCAGCGTCGGCGCGCTCAATCCCGACCGGCGGTCGGTCGCACTGTTCAGCAACGCCGGTGACTGGGTGTGCTGCCACCGCCAGGGTGCGGCGCTGGTGAGCACCATGCCGACCACCTTCAACGGCTCGCTGCAGGCGACCGCTGCCGTGCACCTCACCGGATCCGAACTGCGCTCGACCATCGATCCGGACAACTTCCACGGCGGCTTCGCCACCTGGAGCGGCACCTCGTTCGCGGCGCCGATCCTGGCCGCCGAGCTGGCCAAGCTGCTGTGGCAGACCAAGGCCCTCGACACCTGCGACCAGGCGAGCATGCTCGACCGGGGCTGGCAGGCGCTGGAACAGCTGACCGAGTTCCGGCGTCCGGTGCCCAGCGGGTCGCCGAACGGTCGTGCGGTGTCTGCGCACTGACGCTCGGCCGGCTTGCCGCGTCGACGGCGAATCGGATAGGTAGGCCGCCGTCGAGTCGGTAGGGTCTCGGCATGAGCCGCATCGGCAGCGGGGGGCTGGCCGAAGCTCGACGGCTGCATGCCTCGGGTGTCGAGCACAACAACGCCGGCCACCCGCTGCGAGCCATCCGACTGTTCCGGCGAGCTCTGGCCCTGCCGGTACTGGCCGCAGGCGTCAGCAGCGAGGCCCGGCTGGTCGCCGCCCGGATCTGGATCAGCCTGGCCATGAGCGAATCCGAGATCGGTGGGCTCGAGCGTGGTCTGGCCGACCTGGCCGAGGCCGAGCAGCTGGTGGAGCTGACCGAGCATCCGGCGCTGAGTGCCCTGTTGCATCTGCAGAACGGCTACATCCAGGTGCGTGCCGGGCACTTCGAGGCCGGGCTGGCGCACCTGGATTCGGCGGTGGCGCTGCTGGACCACGCCGAGCCGGCGCACGCCTGCAACATCCTGATCAACCGGGGCAGCCTGCAGCTGTACCGCGGTCAGCTGGGCGCGGCCCGGCAGGACCTGATCCGGTCGGCGGAGCTGGCCGCTCGGCACGGCCTGCGGGTGGAGGAGTTCAAGGCGCGCCACAACCTGGGCTATCTGGAGTTCCTGGCGGGCAACCTGGCGCTGGCGCTCAAGACCATGGACGACGCGCAGGCGATCAACGCCGAGGTGTCCCTCGCGGTGGCGCTGCTGGACCGGGCCCGGGTGCTGCTGGAGGCCGGCCTGTACCGCGAGTCCGACGACGTGCTGATCGAGGCGGCCGCGCTGTTCCGCGCCGACCGGCTGCACAAGGAACTGGCCGAGGTGGAGCTGACCCGCGCCGAATGCGCCCTGCTCGACGGTGAGATCGCGGCCGCCCGCCGACTGGCCGCTACCGCCCGCGACCGGTTCCGTCGCCGGTCCAACGACCGGTGGCGCCGGGACGCCGAACTGGTGCTGCTGCACGCCGATCTGGCCGCCGGCCGGCCCGGTGGCCGGCTGGCCGGACCCGCGTTGCGGCTGGCCGGTGAGTTTCGCGGCGAGGGACTGGAGACCCAGGCCCGGACCAGCCAGCTGATCGCGGCCGAGGCACTGCTGCGCGCCGGTCACACCGAGCAGGCGCGGACGGTGGCCGGCGAGGCCGGTCCGGTCCGGGCGGCCGATCCGGTCTCGGCCCGCTTGCATACCCGGCTGGTGCGGGCCCGGCTGTCCATCGCCTCTCGCGACACCGCGACCGCCCGCCGCGAGATCCGTACCGGCCTGTCGGAGCTGGCCCACCACCAGGCCCAGTTCGGCAGCATCGACCTGCAGACGGCCAGCGCGGTGCACGGCCGGCAGCTGGTCGAACTGGACGTGTCGTTGGCGCTGGCCCAGGGCCGGCCGGCCGGGGTGCTGGCGGCGATCGAGCGGGGACGGGCGACCTCGAGCCGGCTGCCCCGGGTGAGCGCGCCCTCGGATCCGGTGGTCGCGGACCTGCTGGCGGCATTGCGACGGGCCGGTGAGGCGCTGCGCACGATCTCCTCCGATGCCTCGGCCGCCGAGCAGGCGAGCGCGCAGCGGCGCCGGGTCGCCGAACTGCAGCGGGAACTGCGTGCGCGCTCCTGGCAGGCAGCCGGGTCCGGCAGCGCCCCGCAGCCGGCTTCGCTGGAACAGATCGAGGCCGAGCTGAGCCGGACCGGGGCGGCGCTGGCGTGCTTCTTCGACGTCGGGGGCGTCCTGAACGCCGTGGTGTTGACCGGAACGCGGTCGCGGATTGTCGCGATCGGCAGCAGCGCGATGGTGTCCGAGCTGGTCCGCCGGGTCCGGGCCGATCTCGACGTGCTGGCCTCCAGGCGGCTGCCCTCGGCGATGCTCGCGACGGTGTGCGCGACGCTGAACCGGTCACTGGCCTCGCTGGCCGAGGTGTTGCTCGTCCCCCTGGAGCTGGGCGACGACCGGGTGGTGATCGTTCCGACCGGCGTGCTGGCGACCCTGCCGTGGACGAACCTGGCGCCGATGCGGGGACGTCCGGTGGTGGTGGCGCCCTCGGCCACCGCCTGGCTGGCGGCCAGCGCACGCGGCCCGGGCCGGGCCGACGGACCGGTGGTCGCGGTGGCCGGGCCGCACCTGGCGCACTCGGAGCAGGAGGTGCGCGCGATCGGCAAGGCCTGGCCCGGCGCCCGGGTGCTGGCCCGGGGCAGCCGGGACGAGCTGGTCTCGGCGCTGTCGTCAGCCGCCGTGGTGCACGTGGCCGCGCACGGTCAGCACCATGCCGACAACCCGCTGTTCTCCCAGATCCAGCTGACCGACGGGCCGCTGTTCGCCTACGAGCTCGACCACACCAGCCTGGCCGCCGAGCACGTGGTGCTGTCGGCCTGCGAACTGGGCCAGGCCACCATCCGGGCCGGCGACGAGGCACTCGGCCTGACCAGCGTGCTGCTACGGCTCGGTAGCCGCTCGGTGATCTCCGGAGTCGCCCGGGTGCCCGACGACGTCGCGGCCGAGGTGATGACCCGCTACCACGCGGCGCTGGCCCGCGGCCTGGACTCGGCCTCGGCCCTGGCCGGCGCCTGCGCCGCTTCGACCACCCCGGCGCCGTTCGTCTGCTTCGGCGCCACCTGGTGAGTCCGAGCCTCGGATTTGGACTGCCGTCGGTTTATCCGTAGCATCAACTCCTGATCCACCCGAAGACCGCTGGTTGTCGCGTGCGCACATGCGACCGAACAGTTCCGGACCGCGCCGGAACGGCCCGCGCAGGATGGCCGGTAGCGTGAGCCCTTCTACGCCCCGTGCGCCCTGCGCCGGGGCGTTTCTGCTGTCCGGGCCGATCGGTGCCTTTGCCGCGACGGCACCGGCGCAGACGTGCAAGAGAGGAGGGACATGCCGAACAAGGAAAAGCTCGGAGCGGTCGCCGAGATCGTCGATCACTTCAACGAGTCGTCGGCGACGGTGATCACCGAGTACCGCGGCCTCACCGTCAAGCAGGTGACCCAGCTCCGCCAGGCGCTGGGGGCGGACGCCACGTACACCGTGGTCAAGAACACCCTGACCCGGCGGGCAGCCGCTGAGGCGGGTGTCAGCATCGACGACAGCATGCTGGTCGGTCCGACCGCGATCGCGTTCGTCAAGGGCGACCCGGTTGCGGCCGCCAAGGGCTTGCGTGAGTTCGCCAAGGCCAACCCGCTGCTGGTCATCAAGGGCGGTGTGCTGGAAGGCAGGTCGCTCAGTGCGGCCGAGGTCAACCAGATCGCCGATCTGGAGTCCCGCGAGGTGCTGCTGGCCAAGATCGCCGGTGTTCTCAAGGCGCTGCCGACCCGGGCCGCAGGCCTGTTCCAGGCTCCGCTGTCCCAGGTCGCCCGGCTTGCCAAGGCGCTCGAGGACAAGACTCCGGGCGAGGCCGCTCCGGCGGCCGAGGCCACCGATGCCGAGGCGCCCGCCGCCGAGGCTGCGGCGGCCGATGCCACCGAGGCGCCCGCCGAGGCTGGCGCCGCCACGACCGAGGCATCCACCGACGCCCCGGCAACCGATACTCCCGCCGAGCCGGCGGAGCAGTAACCAACCCATCTGCCGGCTTTCCCGGCGATACAGAAAGGACGTCACATCATGGCGAAGCTCAGCACTGACGAGCTCATCGACGCGTTCAAGGAGCTCACCCTCCTCGAGCTGTCGGCATTCGTGAAGCAGTTCGAAGAGACCTTCGACGTCACCGCCGCCGCCCCGGTCGCGGTGGCCGCGGCCGCTCCGACCGGCGGCGCGCCGGCCGAGGCCGAGAGCGAGCAGGATGAGTTCGACGTCATCCTCGAAGCTGCCGGTGACAAGAAGATCCAGGTCATCAAGGAGGTGCGCACCCTGACCAGCCTGGGCCTGAAGGAGGCCAAGGACCTGGTCGACGGCGCCCCCAAGGCGGTCCTGGAGAAGGTCAACAAGGAAGCGGCCGACAAGGCGAAGGCGGCGCTGGAAGGCGCCGGCGCCACCGTCACCGTCAAGTAGTTCCGCACCACGCCCGTCAGGGGCGGCCCGCAGCGATGCGGGCCGCCCCTGACTGCGTCTCCGGCCGGCCCGCGGCCCATCTCCCAGCCCCCGGCTGGAAGCCCATGGCTGCCCGACAAGCCGGGCTGGGAGTGCCTACCCGGCGGTGCTGGCCGGCCTGGCTACTCTGTGCCGCAGATCGTCAGCCCGGCAGGCTCCGGACGGTAACCGAAGGTCGGCTAGGTCGTTGTAACCGCAGATGCTGTAACGCCAGCATGCCGTGTCGTCCTCTCGTCAGAGATGTCCGCGGGCGAGAAAGGAGCCGGGGTGGGAGTCGAGGTTGCCGTCCAGGGCCTGACCAAGTCCTTCGGCAAGCAGGTCATCTGGGGTGACGTCACCCTGACCCTGCCGCCGGGCGAGATCAGCGTCATGCTCGGCCCGTCCGGCACCGGCAAGTCCGTCTTCCTCAAGACCCTGGTGGGTCTGCTCAAGCCCGACCGCGGCTCGATCGTCATCAAGGACGTCGATCTCGCCCGGTGCAGCGAGCACCAGCTCTACGAGACCCGCAAGTTGTTCGGGGTGCTGTTCCAGGACGGTGCGCTGTTCGGCTCGATGAACCTGTTCGACAACATCGCCTTCCCGCTGCGCGAGCACACCCGCAAGAGCGAGTCGGAGATCAGGCAGATCGTCAACGAAAAGCTCGAGATGGTGGGGCTGACCGGCACCGAGAAGAAGCTGCCCGGTGAGATCTCCGGCGGCATGCGCAAGCGGGCGGGGCTGGCCCGGGCGCTGGTGCTGGATCCGGAAATCATCCTGTTCGACGAGCCGGACTCCGGGCTGGACCCGGTCCGGGTGGCCTACCTAAACCAGTTGATCGTCGACCTGAACGCCCAGACCGACTCGACCTTCCTGATCGTGACCCACGACATCGGCACGGCGCGGACGGTGCCGGACAACCTGGGCCTGCTGTTCCGCCGGGAGCTGGTGATGTTCGGCACGCGCGAGGTGCTGCTGACCTCCGACGAGGCGGTGGTCGAGCAGTTCCTCAATGGCCGCCGCGAGGGTCCGATCGGCATGTCGGAGGAGAAGGACGCCAGCCAGGTCGCCGCCGAGCTGGCTGCACTGGGCGATCGAGGCGGGGTATCGGCCCCGGCGCCGGGAACCGGCCCGAAGGGCGCCTCCGGCACCGGCGTGCCGCCGCAGCTGCTGCCCTCGCCCGGGCTGCCCGAGCGCAAGGCGGCCGGCCGGCGCCAGGACCGGGTGCTGGCGATGCTGCACACGCTGCCCGAGAAGGCGCAGGAGGCGGTCAAGCGCGCTCTGGACGACGAGCACCGGTCCCGGCTGCCGGATTACCGGTCACCCGAGAGCCAGTCACCGGACAGTCAGGCCCCCGGAAGCCACTCGGCCGGCAGCGAAGCGGCCGAGTACGAATCGGTAGCCGAGTGAGCTCGCTGTCACCGGCAGCCGCCGTCGGTCACGCCGGCCGGCTGTTCGCGCTGTTCCTCGACGTCGCCCGGCTGAGCGTCAAACGCCCGTTCCAGGGCCGGGAGTTCATCCAGCAGGCCTGGTTCATCGCCAGCGTGACGATCCTGCCCACCGCGCTGGTGGCGATCCCGTTCGGCGCCGTCATCGCCCTGCAGTTGGGCACCCTGACCCGGCAGCTGGGTGCCCAGTCCTTCACCGGAGCGGCCTCGGTGCTGGCAGTCATCCGGGAGGCGAGCCCGATCGTGTGCGCGCTGCTGATCGCCGGCGCCGGCGGCTCGGCGATCTGCGCGGACCTGGGCAGCCGCAAGATCCGCGACGAGATCGATGCCATGGAGGTGCTCGGCATCTCCCCGGTGCAGCGGCTGGTGGTTCCGCGGGTGCTGGCCTGCATGCTGGTGGCCGCGGCCCTCAACGGCCTGGTCAGCGTGGTCGGGGTGGCCGGTGGCTACTTCTTCAACGTGGTGCTGCAGGGCGGCACCCCGGGTGCCTACCTGGCCAGCTTCTCAGCACTCGCCCAGCTGCCCGACCTGTACGCCGGCGAGCTGAAAGCGGTGGTCTTCGGCCTGATCGCCGCGGTGGTCGCCTCGTACAAGGGCCTCAACGCCGGCGGCGGGCCGAAGGGCGTCGGCGACGCGGTGAACCAGTCGGTGGTGATCACCTTCCTGATGCTGTTCTTCGTCAACTTCGTGATGACGGCGGTGTACTTCCAGGTCGTCCCGCCGAAGGGGTCCTAGTGGCGAGCGCCGTCCTGACCTCGGCCCGGCGGGTGGCACGCCGCCCGGTCGAGGCGCTGGACACCCTCGGCGAGCAGCTGCTGTTCTACGTCAAGGCGCTGGCCTGGACGCCCCGGACGATCCGCCGGTACAAGAAGGAAGTGCTGCGGCTGCTGGCCGAGGTCACCTTCGGCACCGGCGCGCTGGCGGTGATCGGCGGCACCGTCGGCGTGATCGCCTTCCTGTCCTTCTTCACCGGCACCGAGGTCGGCCTGCAGGGCTATGCCGCGCTCAATCAGCTCGGCGCCGGCCCCTTCACCGGCTTCATCTCGGCCTATTTCAACACCCGCGAGATCGCCCCGCTGGTGGCCGGGCTGGCGCTGTCGGCCACGGTGGGCTGCGGTTTCACCGCCCAGCTCGGCGCGATGCGGATCTCGGAGGAGATCGACGCCCTCGAGGTGATGGCGGTCCCGTCGCTGCCGTTCCTGGTGACCGCCCGGCTGATCGCCGGCTTCATCGCGGTGATCCCGCTCTATGTCATCGGGCTGCTGTGCTCCTACCTGTCCGCCCGCACCATCGCGACCCTGTACTACGGGCAGTCCACCGGCACCTACGACCACTACTTCCGGCTGTTCCTGCCGCCCACCGACGTGCTCTGGTCGTTCTTCAAGGTGCTGGTGTTCTCGATAGTGATCGTGATGACGCACTGCTACTACGGCTACACCGCCAAGGGCGGCCCGGCCGGGGTCGGGGTGGCGGTCGGACGGGCGGTCCGGACCGCCATCGTGGCCATCAACGTGATCGACTTCTTCCTGTCGCTGGCCATCTGGGGCGCCACCACCACCGTCCGGATCGCGGGGTGATCCGATGAGCGGCACGCGGGCGCGCACGGTCCGGGTCCGGTTGGCCGGCCTGGTGTTCCTGGCCGTGCTGGCGGGCCTGCTGAGCCTGTCGATCGCGGCCTACCGGCAGGTGTTCACCAAGGTCCCCCTGGTCACCCTGGACACCGACCACACCGGAGCCCAGCTGCAGCTGCAGTCCGACGTCAAGCTGCGCGGCATCCCGGTCGGCACCGTTCGCCGCATCTCGACCTACAACGTGCCGGCCGGGCCCGGGCAGCAGCCCGAGACCCGGGCCCGGGTGACCCTGGCGCTGCAACCGGCCAAGGCGAAGCTGATCCCGGTCGGCGCCAGTGCGCTGCTGCTGCCCAAGACCCTGTTCGGCGAGCGCTACGTGGCGCTGCAGGTGCCCAACGACCTGGCGCCGGCCCGGGCCCGGCCGGTCCGCTCCGGCGACACCATCTCGGCCGGCCGGGACGCGATCGAGGTCGAGCGGGTGCTCGACGACCTGTATCCGGTGCTGCTGGCACTGCACCCCGAGGACGTCAAGGTCACCCTGACGGCGCTGGCCACCGCGCTGCAGGGCCGTGGCAAGCAGTTGGGGGACAACCTGGCCGCGTTCAACGACTACCTGGTGAAGTTCAACCCCAAGGTGCCGACCCTGATCGACGACCTGGACAAGCTCGGCCAGGTGGCCACCCTGTACGACAGCGCGGCGCCGGACCTGCTGGCGAGCCTGGACAACCTGCAGACCACCTCGCGGACGATCAGCAGCCGGCCGCAGGCGCTGGACCAGCTGCTCAAGGCCGCGACCTCGACCTCGAACGAACTCGACGGCTTCCTCAATGCCGACGGCGACTACCTGATCCAGCTGTCGGCGTCCTCGGCCCGGGTGCTGCGGGTGCTGGCCGACTTCTCGCCGGAGTACCCGTGCCTGGCCCAGGGGCTGACCGAGCTGGAGCCGCGGCTCGAGGACGCCTTCGGTGGCAAGCAGCCCGGCCTGCACATCACGCTGGAGTTCGTCAACAGCCGCGGCAAGTACGTTCCCGGCAACGAGCCGAGCTACCTCTCGGGTGCCGGCGGCCCGCACTGCTACGGCCTGCCGAGCCCGGCCAAGCCGTTCCCCGGCGTGAACTTCCCCGACGGTGCCCCGGCTGCCGGCCCGGCCTCGCTGCCCAGCGCGGACCGGGTGGCCTACCACGGCGGCGGGGTCGGCTCGCCCGCCGAGACCCGGCTGATCTCGGCGTTGCTGTCGGGCAGTTACGGCAACGACCCGGCGAAGGTGCCGGCGCTGGCCACCCTGCTGGCCGGTCCGCTGCTGCGCGGCAGCGAGGTGAAGGTCGGATGACCGGCTCGCAGGCGCGCCGCGCAGCCGAGCGAACCCCCGATGGGCGCTCGGGCGAGGAGGTGAGGGCATGAGGGGCCTGCTCGCGCCGCTGGTCAAGCTGATCGCCTTCCTGGTGGTGACCGCGATGGCCACCTACGTCCTGGCGGCCACCATCACCAACGCCGGTTACGGCAAGGCCACCAGCTACTACGGGCTGTTCTCCGACGCCACCGGCCTGCTGACCGGTGATGACGTCCGGGTGTCGGGGGTGCGGGTCGGTTCCATCCAGGGCATCAAGCTGATCCGCGACCCGAACGCGCCGGATCGGGCCAATGCCCCGTTCGTGGCCCAGGTCAGGTTCGACGTCTCCGACGACCGGCCGCTGACCAGCTGGGTGCGGGCCAAGCTGCGCTTTCGCAACCTGGTGGGCCAGCGCTACCTGGCGCTGGAGCAGGGCAGCGCGATCCCCGGGGTTCCCGAGACCCGGCTGAGGGCCAAGGCGGTGATCCCGCTCAGCCAGACCCAGAACGCGCTGGACCTGTCCACCCTGTTCGCCGGTTTCAAGCCGCTGTTCAGCGGCCTGGACCCGGACGAGATCAACAGCCTGTCCATGCAGATCATCCAGACCCTGCAGGGTGAGGGCGGCACCGTCGACAACCTGCTGCGCCAGACCGCCGAGCTGACCTCGGCGGTGGCCGACAAGGACAAGGTGATCGGCGACCTGGTCGACAACCTGTCCTCGGTGCTGGACACCCTCGGCCAGCGCGACCAGAAGTTATCGGAGCTGATCGTGCAGTTGCAGCGCTGGGTTTCCGGCCTGGCCGCCGACCGCACCGTGATCGGCGACTCGATCACCGGCATCAACGACCTGGCCTCGGCGACCACCGGCCTGCTGGACAAGGCGCGCCCGCAGCTCAAGCAGGACGTCGAGGACCTGACCGGCCTGGCGCAGACGCTCAACGCCGGCAACACCATCATCGATGGCGTGCTGCAGCGGTTCCCGAACAAGATCGCCACCCTGACCCGGACGGCCACCTACGGCTCGTGGTTCAACTTCTACCTCTGCTCGATGGGCGGCACCGTCACGTTGCCGGGCAACATCGCGCTGACCCCGAGCCTGCCCACCCCGTTCCCGCCGGCCAGGTGCAGCTGATGGCCGGCACGGGAAGATCGCCGAAGCTGAGGTCCGCACCGCGCGGGCGCTCCTTCGGTTCCCGCAACCCGACCACCATCGGCGCCATCGGCCTGGTGGTGATCGCGGTGCTGCTGTGGGCTGCCTTCAACGCCGCCAAGCTGCCGCTCATCGGCGGCGGCACCCAGTATTCGGCGGTGTTCTCCGAGGCCTCGGGCCTAGTGCCCGACGACGAGGTGCGGATCGCCGGCGTGAAGGTCGGCACGGTCACCGGGGTGTCGCTCAACGGCCCGACGGCACACACCGTCAAGGTCTCGTTCCGGGTCAAGCACGCCTTCGTCGGCGACCGCACCGAGGCGATCATCAAGATCAAGACGGTGCTCGGCCGCAAGTACCTGGAGCTGGACTCCCAGGGCACCGCCAAGCAGGATCCGCACCGCCAGATCCCGCTGGCCCGGACGCTGACCCCGTACGACGTCTACCCGGCCTTTGCCGACCTGACCAAGACCGTGGGCGCGATCGACACCAAGGCACTCGGGCAGTCACTGGAGACGATCGCCCAGACCTTCAAAGACACCCCCGCCTCGGTCCGTGCCACCCTGACCGGCCTGTCCCGGCTGTCGAACACCATCTCATCCCGCGACCAGGCGCTGCGCACCCTGCTGGCCCGCGCCAACGCGGTGACCGGGGTGCTGGCCGACCGGGACGCCGAGATCGCCAAGCTGCTCACCGACGGCAACCTGCTGCTCACCGAGCTCAACGCCCGCCGCGAGGCGATCCGGACGTTGTTCCTGAACACCTCCAGCCTGTCCCTGCAGATCTCGGGCCTGGTCAGCGACAACTCCAAGACCCTCAAGCCCGCCCTGGACCAGCTGAAAGGGGTGCTGGACATCCTGGAGCGCAACCTCGACAACATCGACCGCGGCCTGGCCCTGCTCGGCCCGTTCTACCGGGTCTTCGCCAACACCCTCGGCAATGGGCGATGGTTCGACACCTACATCCAGAACCTGTCGGCGGCCGGCCTGCTCGGCACCCTGACCGGGACGGGGGAGTGATGGGCGGACACGCGATGCCGCGGCGGATCTCCCGGCTGGTGGTGCTGGCGATCCTGGCCGCGGTGGTGCTGGGCGCGGTGGTGTTCGTGCTGCTGCCGGGCCGGAGCAAGACCGTGCAGGCCCGCTTCGAACGGGCCGTCGGCCTCTACACCGGCTCCGACGTCCGGCTGCACGGCATCAAGATCGGTTCCATCACCAAGGTCACGCCGGACGGCGACGGTGTGCTGGTGCGGATGCGCTACGACAGCAAGATCGAGCTGCCGTCCTACCCGGACGACGCCAAGGTGGTGCGCGCGGCCATCATCCCGCCGTCGCTGGTGTCCGACCGATACGTGCAGCTGGCCGACTTCGATTCCTGCACCACCGGCTGCCCGGTGCTGGGCAACGGCGCCGCGATTCCGATGAACCAGACCGCGGCGCCGGTCGAACTCGACGACATCTACGCCGCGCTGGACAAGCTGAACGTCGCCCTCGGCCCGAAGGGGGCCAACTCCACCTCACTGAGCGCCAAGGGACCGCTGTCGGACCTGATCGATGTGAGCGCGGCCAACCTCGACGGCAACGGGGCGGCGCTGGGCAGCACGGTGGCCAACCTGGCCAAGGCGGTCCGGACGCTCGCCGACGGCCGGCAGGACCTGTTCGGGACGGTCAAGAACCTGCAGGTCTTCACCGACGCGCTGGTCACCAACGACGCCCAGGTGCGCAAGTTCAACGTCCAGCTCGACCAGGTGACCTCGGCCCTGGCCGAGGAACGGGGATCGCTGGCGGCGGCGCTGAGGAACCTCACCGTGGCACTGCGCGACATCGCCGGTTTCATCCAGACCAACGGCGACAGCATCCACGCCGACGTGGTCGGACTCAAGGACGTCGTAGGGGTGCTGAACAAGCAGAAGGCGGCCCTGAACGAGGTGCTGGCGGTCGCGCCGGTGGCACTGTCGAACCTCAACCACACCTACAACTCCACCTCCGGCACGCTGGACACCCGGGACAACCTCGGTGGCACCCAGAACCCGCTGGATCCGGCGGCCATCTGCGCCGCCCTGAGCGCCACCAAGAACCTGCCGGCCAGCGGCACCATCGCCGACACCTGCGCGGCCATCGCCAAGGTGATCGGCGGCCTGCCACCGCTCGGCGGCACGCCCAGCCTGCCGCCGATCGGCCTGCCGCCGCTGGGGGGCCCGTGATGGCACGCGCGTCGACCAGCGGCGCCGGGCGGCTGGTCCGGGCCGTGGCGCTGGCGGTCACCGGTGTCCTCACCCTGGCCGGCTGCGGCTTCCACGGCCTGTACTCGGCACCGCTGCCCGGTGGCGCGGACCTGGGCAGCCACCCCTACCGGGTGCTGGTCGACTTCGCCGATGTCCTCGACCTGGTGCCGCAGTCCTCGGTCAAGGTCAACGACGTGACCGTCGGCAAGGTGGAGTCGGTCAAGCTGGTCGGCTGGCAGGCCCAGGCGCAGGTGGTGGTCAACGGCGATGTCACGCTGCCCGCCAACGCCTACGCCCGGATCCGGCAGACCTCGCTGCTGGGCGAGAAGTTCGTGTCGCTGTCCTACCCGCCGGCCGGCGAGGTCAGCGACCCGGTGCCGCTGGCCCGGGCGCCGCATGCCGGCTACGCCTACCCGCACATCGGGATAAACCGGACCGGCTCCACCCCCGAACTCGAAGCGGTGCTCGGCGCGCTGTCGCTGCTGCTCAACGGCGGCGGCCTGGAACAGATCAAGACCATCACCCACGAGCTGAACCTGACCCTGACCGGGCATGCGGCCGACATCCGCAGCCTGCTGTCCCAGGCCAGCCTGCTCACCACCAGCCTGAACACCCAGAAGGGCCGCATCCTGCGGGCCATCGACAATCTCGACACGCTGGCCCGGACGCTCAACGACCAGAAGCAGGTGCTGGCCGGCGCCCTGGACACCATGCCGCAGGCGGTGAAGATCCTGGCCGATGAGAAGTCGCAGTTCGTCGCGCTGCTGCGCAGCCTGGACAACCTCAGCACCGTCGCGGTCCGGGTGATCGACGCCTCGCAGGACAACTTCGTCTCCGCACTCGCCAGCCTGGACCCGGTGATGACCCAGCTGACCCAGGCCGGCGAGGCGCTGCCCAAGTCGCTGGAGCTGCTGGCGACCTACCCGTTCCCGCGGACGTCGGTCAACGGCATCCGGGGCGACTACACCAACCTCTTCCTGACCGCTGACCTGAACCTGACCGACCTGCTGGACAACCTGCTGACACCGCCGCCGGTGCCGCTGCCGGCCACCAGGCAGGCTGCCGGCGGGGCCCCGGTTCAGCTGCCCGAGCTGGGTGGGCGGCCATGATCCGGCGATCGACCAAGGTCCAGCTGCTGCTGTTCGTGGTGCTCTCGCTGCTGGGCATCAGCTACGTCGGCTTCAGCTACGTCGGCCTGGGCTCGACGCTGTTCGGCCCGACCGGCTGCACGGTGAGCGCCAACTTCCCGGACTCCGGCGGCATCTTCACCAACGCCGAGGTCACCTATCGCGGCGTCACCGTCGGCAAGGTGGGGCAGCTGCACCTGCTCGACTACGCCGGCCCGGACGGCCGCCAGATCCGGGGCGTGCGGGTCGACCTCAACCTGGGCAGCTGTTCCAGGCCCGCGATCCCGGCCGACGCCCAGGCCTATGTCTCGGACCGCTCCGCGGTCGGCGAGCAGTACGTCAACCTCGAACCGTCCGGCAAGGACGGGCCGTACCTCACCGACGGGGCGGTGCTGCGCAAGGCCGGCCAGGTCCCGATCGCCACCCAGGTGCTGCTGCAGAACCTCGACGACCTGGTGTCCAACGTCGACTCGGCGAAGCTGAACGTCCTGATCACCGAGCTGGGCCAGGCCTTCGGCGGCCGCGGGCCGGACCTGCAGGCGCTGCTGGATTCCGGCGACCAGTTGCTGGCCCGGGCCCGGCAGGCCCTGCCCGAGACGCTGAAGCTGATCGACAACGGCCAGACGGTGCTCAAGACCCAGCTGGACTCCGGCTCGGCCATCAAGGGCTGGGCGCACAACCTGAACCTGCTGACCGCCCAGCTCAAGTCCAGCGACGCCGACCTTCGGACGCTGCTGGGCGACGGCCCCGGCGAGCTGGACACCGTGCGCCAGTTCCTGGCCGGCAACCGCTCCGACCTGGACCTGCTGCTGGCCAACCTCACCTCGGTCAACCAGATCCTGGTCTCGCACCTGGACGGGATCCGGACCATCCTGGTGATCTACCCGTCGGCGGTGGCCGGCGGCTTCACCGTCACGCCGGGGGACGGCACCGCGCACTTCGGGGTGGTGTTGAACGTCGACGACCCGCCGTCCTGCCGGGCCGGCTACGGCGGCACCACAATCCGCAAGCCCAGTGAGACCGGCCCGAGCACCGTCAACACCGGCGCCAGATGCGCGATGCCGCGTGGCTCGGTGACCAGCGTGCGCGGTGCGCAGAACACCCCGGGTGGCGATCCGGTCACCACCGGTGGTGGGAGTACCGTCTTTCCGCGGGCGGCGGCCCGGCCTGCCACCGTCCAGCTCGGAGGGTCGATGGCCGGGGCGGGCCTGCTGGCCGACAACTCCTGGCTGCCGTTGCTCACCGGTGGCCTGCGCTGAGCTGCCGACCCGGCTCGAGCGGAGCGTACCGATCGAGGGAGTTCAGATGACCCACCCGTCGCGGGCCGGCCTGCCGCGTGCCGTGCTGCTGGGGCTGGGCGTGGCGGTGGCCGCCCTGCTGGTGGTCGCCGCGGTGCTGGGCACCTTGCGACTGACCACGCGCGGCAGCGGCGCCGCCGGTCTCAGCTCGGCCGAGCAGGCCGCCGTCAGCGCCGCCCGGCAGGAGACGATCAACCTGCAGACCTACCGCCGGGCCAGCTTCGATGCCGACTTCGCCGCCGCGCTGGCCGGCCTGACCCCGGCCAAGGCCACCCAGTGGCAGGCGAACAAGGCCACCCTCAAGGCCAAGCTCACCCAGCTCAAGCAGGACGCCGGCGCCACCGTGTCCGGTGCCGGCCTGGTCAGCTTCGATGGCAAGTCGGCCCTGGTGGTGGTCGCCTCGGACACCCTGCGGATCGACGCGGCCGGCAAGACCACCACCGCCGCGCAGAACCGGTCCCAGGTGAGCATGCGGCTGGTCGGCGGAAAGTGGCTGATGGATGACCTGCAGTCGGTGTCGGTGTCATGACCGAGCCGCCCCGCACCAATGGCCGCACCCCCGGTGGGTCGGTTCCCGAGGACCGGTCCACCGCCGGGCAGGGCACTGCTCGGCCGGCTCCGGACGGGCCGGCCGCGGCGGGCCGGCCCCGGCCCGCCCCGGCCCCGCGGCCCTCGCCCACCTCCCGGGCCCGCCGCAGCGCTGCCGTGGCACCTGAGGGGCTGCGGCGCCCCCGGCCGGCACCGGTACCGCCCCCCGCTGACGCCGAGCCCGCCCCGGCCGGCGCTGCGGCCTCCTCAGGCACGGCCCCGGTAAGTCTGCGCAAATCGCATGAAAGCTCCAGTTCGGATGTTACGGAGCCGGCGGATCAGCCAGCCGGCCAAGCGCCGGCCAGGTCCCGGCGCCGGGTACCGGCTGCCCTGGCCGCGGTGCTGGTCGTGCTGCTGCTGGTGCTGGCCGGCCTGGACGGCTGGCTGCTGACCCACCAGCCGACGGCCGGGTCGAAGTCCGCGCGCGAGCAGGCGCTGTCGACGGCCAAGGCCGCCGTGCCGCTGATCCTGTCCTACGACTACCGGCACTTCGACTCCGACGTCAGCGCCGCCCGCGGCCGGCTGACCGGCCGGGCCGTCGAGGACTACGTCCAGGCGATGGCCAAGACCATCAAGCCCACCGCCAGCAAGGTGCACGCGGTCGTGCAGGCCCAGACCGACGGAGCCGGCGTCGAGGCGGTGGCGGGCAACGGCAAGCAGGTGACGGTCGTGGTGTTCGGCGAGCAGAAGGTCACCAACACCTCGGTGACCGCGCCCCGGATCGACCTGTTCCGGGTGCGGGTCACCCTGGATCTGGTGGCCGGGCAGTGGCTGGTCTCCAAGTTCGACCAGATCTAGCGGGGCCCGCAGGCCGGCTGGGCGCGCGCAAAATGTGCCAGATGCTTGACGTGCGGCTGTGGGCGGGGCACCCTGTGCGTGCACTGCAGGAAAGCTCGCAGGACCATTGACTTCACGAAGTACCGGCTGGAATCCTTGGCCGAAGAAGGCGCTCGGGTAGCTCGTCCCGACCGCAGCAGTGCCGCCCGATTGAGGTGGCCTGGACAGGTGTGCCGTTCTCGGCTAGACTGCTAATTTGCGCTGCCCTCAAACAACCGTCGGCCCGTACAGGGTCTAGTTCCTGCTGTCTGGGACTCATTCGGTCGACATCGGTGGTATCTGGGCGGGCGCAACAGATCAGAAGCTGCAGTGCTGCGGGCAGGCCCCAGCAGGGCAGCGGTGGACCAAGTCCTCGGAAGGACGCATCTTGGCAGTCTCTCGCCCCGGTAAGTCCGAATCGCAAG
>JAVEEO010000116.1 GCA_030840415.1 Pseudonocardiales bacterium
TCGTCGAGACGTCCTTCAACCTCAAGACCAGCGACCCGGGTCGGATGTTCGAGCCGACCGGCCTGCTGGTGGACCGCGCGATTTACGACACGCTGCTGACGTTCGCGAACGGGGACATGACCAAGCCCGTTCCGGATCTCGCCTCGTCCTACACCGCCTCGGCGGACGCCAAGACGTTCACCTTCAAGCTCCGCTCCGACGCGGTCTTCGCCGACGGCACCCCGGTCACCTCGTCCGATGTGGTGTTCTCCCTGCAACGGGTGGCGAACCTCAAGGGCAACCCGTCGTTCCTGATGGCCGGCCTCACGGTCAGCGCGCCGGACAAGAGCACCGTCGTGCTGCACTCGGCGACGCCGAACCCCGCCGTCCCGTTCATCGTTCCGAACCCCGCGCTCGGCATCCTGAACGCCAAAACGGTGCAGGCGGCGGGCGGCACCGATGCCGCCGGCGCCGACAAGTCGGACAAGGCCGAGGCCACGCTGAACAAGACGTCGGCCGGGTCGGGCCCCTACCTGCTGGAAACCTTCAGCAGCGCGAGCAGCGTTGTGCTCAAGCGCAATCCCAAGTACTGGGGCGACAAGCCCAAGTACGACTCGATCGTGGTGCGCAACGTCGCGGCCAACGTCCAGAAGCTCAACGTGCTCAAGGGAGCGTCGCAGATCGCGGTGGACCTCTCGCCCGCCCAGGCCCAGGGCCTCAGCGGCGTCAACATCGAGCGCGGCGCATCGCCGAACGTCTTCTTCATCTACACCAACGCCAGCCCCGCGGTGTCGAAGGCGACCAGCAACCCGGACTTCCAGGAGGCCGTCCGCTACGGCATCGACTACCAGGGACTGCTGCAGCTCGCCGGCGAGGGTTCGCTGCAGGCGGCCGGGGTCGTTCCCAGCATGTTCCTGGGCAGCCTGCCCAAGGAGCAGGGCGTGCAGCGCGACGTGGCCCGGGCGAAGGCGGCCCTGGCGAAGTCCGGCCTCGGAACGCCGACGGTGTCGATGTCCTACCCGAGCGACCTGCAGGTCAACGGGCTGAGCTTCGGTGACCTGGCCGCCCGGGTGAAGCAGAACCTCGCCGAGGTCGGGATCACCGTCAACCTCAAGCCGGCGCCGACCCAGACCGCGCTGGACACCTATCGCAACGGCAAGGACCAGATGGGCCTGTGGTACTGGGGCCCGGACTTCCCGGACCCCAGCGACTACCTGGTGTTCCTGCCGGGCGCGACCGTCGGACAGCGGGCCAAGTGGGCCAAGGGCGCGAACTCGGCGCTGGAGTCACTCGGCGCCCAGGCGCAGCAGACGACCGACAACGGCGCCCGCGAGAAGCTCTACCAGCAGATCCAGCAGCAGCTCAACCAGAGCAGCCCGTTCATGCCGCTGCTGCAGCCCGCGCAGTTGCTGGTCAGCGTCAAGTCGGTCTCCAACGTCCACTCGAACGCCCTATGGGAGCTGGATCTCGGTGACGTTCGCTGAGACAGCAGCGCCGACGCAGCCGGGGGCCGACTCCGACGCTCCGGGGACCGCTGACGGTGGTCCCGGCCGCGCTCGCACGGCTACCCGGCAGGGTCGTGCCGACCTGCTGCGCTACGTCGCCCGGCGCATCGCCATCGGGCTCGTCCTGGTCGTCGGCACCACCCTGATCGCGTTCCTGCTGACCCAGCTCGTGCCGGGAGATCCCGCCGCGGCCAACCTCGGGCAGCAGGCGATCAATGACCCGGCCGCGGTGGCCGCGTTCCGCGAGCAGCACGGCCTGGACCGCTCGCTGCCCGAGCAGTACGTGATCTATCTGGGCAACCTGCTGCAGGGCGATCTCGGCATCTCGCAGCAGAGCCACCGGGCGGTCAGCACCGACCTGGCCGAGTACGTGCCGGCGACCGCCGAACTGGCGTTCTTCGCGATCGTGGTGAGCCTGCTGCTCGGCGTCACCTTCGGCGTCGTGGCGGCACTCACCCGCGACCGCTGGCCCGACCAACTGCTGCGGGTGGCCAGCCTGGCCGGGGTGTCGGCACCGACGTTCTGGGTCGCGCTGATCGCCTTCTACGTCTTCTTCTTCAAGCTCGGCTGGTCGCCCGGCGGGGGACGGCTGGACCCTGGCCAGGCGGCACCGCAACACCTCACCGGCCTCTACACCGTCGATGCCCTGGTGCATGGCCAGTGGAGCCTGTTCCGATCCGCGCTGGGGCACATCGTGCTGCCGGGACTGGTGCTGGCCATCTACACCGTCGGCATGCTGCTGCGGTTCACCCGGGCCTCGGTGCTGGAGGTCGTGGGCAGCGACTACGTGCGGGCAGCGCGTGCCAAGGGCCTGCCCGAGCGGACCGTGATCGCGCGGCACATCCTGCGCCCGGCGCTGGTCGGCATCATCACCGTCGCCGGCGTCGCGTTCGGCAGCCTGCTGTCGGGCACCGTGCTGGTGGAAAACATCTTCGGCTGGCCCGGCATCGGCCAGTACGCCTTCCGCAGCGCGACCAACCTCGACCTGCCGTCCATCATGGGGGTCAGCCTCGTGGTGGCCACCTTCTACATCGCGATCAACATCGTGGTGGACGTCTCCTACGGCGTCATCGACCCGCGGCTGAGGCTGTCATGACGGCCCCGGCCGTCGCGGTGTCGCGGGCCCGGCGTGGCTGGCGACGGGGCCAGTCCCAGGGCGTCGGATCGCCGTGGCGCCAGCCGCTGGCCATTGTCGGTGTCGGCGTCGTCGTGGTGTGGACCCTGGTGGCCCTACTCGCGCCGGTGATCGCCCCCGCGGACCCGATCGCGCAGACCAGCCCGCTGTTCCTCGCGCCCGGCGCGCACCACTGGTTCGGCACCGACGAACTCGGCCGCGACGTCTTCAGCCGCGTCGTGTTCGGCACCCGGATCACCCTTCCGCTGGCGGCGCTGCTGGTCGCCGCCTCGATGGCCATCGGCAGTGTGCTCGGCGGTCTGGCCGGCCTGCTCGGCGGCGCCGTCGACACCGTGATCATGCGGATCGCCGACCTGGTGTTCGCCTTTCCCGGCATCATCCTGGCGATGGCGGTCACCGCCGCGCTCGGACCCCAGCTGCGCAACGCCGTCATCGCGGTGATCATCGTGAGCTGGCCGATCTACGCCCGGCTGGTGCGCGGGCTGGTGCTGTCGGCCAGGACCAGCCAGTACGTTCTCAGCAGCCGGCTGCTCGGCGCCTCCTCCTGGCGCGCCCTGCTCGTCGACATCCGTCCCAACGTCGCCGGCCCGGTGCTCGTAATGGGTGCCCTCGACCTGGGCAACGCGATCCTGCTGCTGTCCGGGCTGTCGTTCCTCGGCCTCGGTGCCCAACCTCCGGCCGCCGAATGGGGCTCGATGGTCGCCGCCGGCTCCATCAACTTCGACAAGTGGTGGATCAGCCTGTTTCCCGGCCTGGCCATCCTGACCGTCGTGCTCGCCTTCAACTTCGTCGGCGACACGCTGCGGGACGCCCTCGATCCGCGCACCGCGCGTGCGCTGCGGGCGTGAGGCGATGACAGCGACGCGCCAGACCGTTCCCGCCGACCAGCCGGCACAGACGGCACGACTGCTCGAGGTCGAGAACCTGACGGTCAGCCTCCCGACCCGCCAGGGCCACTGCAATGCCGTCGACGGGGTCTCCTTCGGGATCGACCGGGGCGCGATCCTCGGCCTGGCCGGCGAGAGCGGCAGCGGCAAGACCATGACGGCGATGGCGATGCTGGGTCTGCTGCCGCACGGGGCGCGGACCGGCGGCTCGATCCGGCTGGCCGGCACCGAGCTGCGCACGATGTCCCAGCGCGGGCTGCGCAACGTCCGCGGCCGGCGGATCGCGCTCATCTCGCAGGACCCGGCGACCAGCCTGCACCCGATGCTGTCGGTGGGCACCCAGCTCACCGAGCACATGCGCCACCACCTCGGACTGTCCAAGGACGCCGCGCACGCCCGCGCGGTCGAGCTGCTGACCACCGTGCGCATCCCGAACCCGGAGCAGGCGCTCGGCCACCACCCCGGCGTGTTCTCCGGCGGCATGCGGCAACGCATCGCGATCGCATCCGCGCTCGCCTGCGACCCCGACGTGCTGCTGGCCGACGAGCCGACGACCGCGCTGGACGTCACCGTCCAGGCGGGCATCCTGCGGCTGCTGGACCGGCTGCGGCGCGAGCGCGGGCTGGCGGTGCTGATCATCACCCACGACCTCGGCGTGCTGTCCGCGGTCGCCGACGACGTCTGCGTGATGTACGGCGGCCGGATCGTCGAGCGGGGCCGGCGCGCAGAGGTCCTCGGCCGGCCCGGGCACCCCTATACCCGCGCGCTGCTAGATGCGCTGCCGCATCCGGAAACCCCGGACAGCGCGCTGCGCCCGATTCCGGGCAGCCCGCCGGCGTTGGGCGCGATCGGCGACTGGTGCGCGTTCGAGCCGCGCTGCGGCCTGCGGATCGAGGCCTGCGGCCAGCGGCGGCCACTGTTGAACATGCTGCCCGGCGCCCCGGCGGCCGCCCTCCGGGATGCCGCCACCACGGATGCCTCGACCACGGATGCCTCGACCACGGATGTCACCAGCACGTCCGATCACGAGGCCGCCGCCACGTCCGAGCACGAGGCTGCCTGCTTCGTCACCGCCCCGGCCGGTGCGCGGTGACCCAGTTGCGTGAGCGCACCGCGGTGCTCGAGGCGAGCGGCGTGTGCGTCGACTACGGGCCGCGCCGGCGCCGGGTGCGGGCCGTCGACTCGGTGAACCTGTCCGTGCGTCCGGGCGAGGTACTGGGCCTGGTGGGTGAATCCGGCTGCGGCAAGTCCTCGCTCGGCCGCGCGCTGGTCGGGCTGGAGCCCGCGGCCGAGGGCAGTGTCCGCTTCGCCGGCCAGGCGGTCACCCCGCTGTCGCGACGTCGTCGGCCGGAGCTGCTGCGGCCGTTGCAGATGGTCTTCCAGGACCCCTACGGCTCACTCAACCCGAGGCGCAAGGTGGGCGAGCTGATCGCCGACGGGGTGCGGTTGCGCAACGGTTCCCGCGCCGAGGCGCAGTCGCTGCCGGCCGAGCTGCTCGAGCGGGTCGGGCTGGCCGCCGACGCGGTGAACAAGTATCCACACGAGTTCAGCGGCGGCCAGCGCCAGCGCATCGCCATCGCTCGCACGCTCGCTGCCCGCCCGAGGTGCATCGTCGCCGACGAGCCGATCAGCGCACTCGACGCCTCGGCGCAGGCGCAAGTGGCGAATCTGTTGCTCACGCTGGCCAAAGAGGACGGCGTGGCGATGGTCTTCATCTCCCATGACCTGTCGGTGGTCCGCCAGATCGCCGACCGCGTCGCGGTGATGTACCTCGGCGGGATCGTCGAGATCGGACCGACCGACGCGGTGTGGGCCGACCCGACGCATCCCTACACCGAGGCACTGGTGTCGGCGATCCCGAGGGCCGACGGGCTGGGCGCGCTGCCGGTCGACCTGCCCGGCGACGTCCCCGACCCGGGGTCGCCGCCGTCCGGGTGCCGATTCCACCCCCGCTGCCCGCTGGCCGAGGACCGCTGCTCGACCACTGTCCCACTGCTGACCGACCTCCCGCCCGAGTACGACCGCGCCGCAGCCTGTCTCGTACGGGTGCCCGCCGACTCATGAGAATCCCGAGGCATACCGTGTGGTTGAGCAATGCCGTTGTTCCCAATAGCGACGGCTCCGACCGGGCCGGCTGCTGGGTCGAGGTCGTGCCGACCGGCCGGGTCCGCGATGCCGGTGACGGAGCGCCGGCAGGCGAGCCGGTGGTCGACGCGAGCGGGATCGAGATCGACCCGCAACCGCATTCCGGCGTCGCCGAGGCGCTGCTCGATGCCATCGTCAACGGCGACCGGGAAGCCGCGGACGCGCTCTACACCGATGACCTCGTCGTCTGGCACAACCACGACGGCGTCGAGCGGGACAAGGCCGAGAGCCTGGAGCTCATCAGCGCGATCGCACGCGATTTCGTCTCGGTGCAGGCCACCGACGTCCGCCGCGACCACCTCGCCGACGGCTACGTGCAGCGCACCACCTTTCACGTCGTCGGCGCCGGCGACGACGAGTCGATCGACACGATGATGCGCGTCTGGGTTCGGGACGCGCGGATCACCCGGATCGAGGAATACGCCGTGGGCGACATCGGTCGGACCGGCTCCTGACCTCCTACCTCGACACGACCCCCAGAGCAGGAAAGGACCAGGCCAGGATGACACCTTCAACCCGCCCCGATGCCGCGGCGGCGACGGCGCAGCCGTGGTGGAACCGGCAGCGACCCTCGGCGATGCCGGTGCACCGCTACCGGCAGCCGCGCGCGGCGGCACCGCTCGAGCCGGCGCAGCGCAGCTGGCTGGGCACGCCGCTGACCAGGGCGCCGCTGTGGAGCTCGGTGGACCTGCGCGACGGCAACCAGGCGCTGGCCAACCCGATGGACCGGGCCCGCAAGCTGGAGATGTTCCGGCTCCTGGTCCGGATGGGCTTCAAGGACATCGAGGTCGGTTACCCGTCCTCGAGCGAGGCGGAGTTCCAGTTCGTCCGCGACCTGGTCGAGGCCGACCTGATCCCCGACGACGTCACCATCACCGTGTTCACGCCGGCCAAGGCCGAGCTCATCGAGCGCACCTTCGACTCGATCCGGGGCACCGACCGCGCGATCGTCCACCTCTGCCACGCCACCGCCTGCCTGTGGCGCGACGTGGTGTTCCGGATGTCGCCGAGCGAGGTGCTCGACCTGGCCCGGGTCAGCGCCCGGCAGCTGGTGCGGCTGGCCGATCGAAGCCGGCAGCCGGTGCGTTTCCAGTACTCGCCCGAGACGTTCAACGTCACCGAGCCGGAGTTCGCGCTCGAGATCAGCAACCTCGTCGCCGACATCGTCGAGGCAACCCCCGACCGTCCGCTCACCCTGAACCTGCCGACCACCGTCGAGACCGACTCGCCGGACTACTTCGCCGACCAGATCCAGTGGATGCACCGCTCGCTGGAGCGCCGCGACTCGATCATCCTGTCGGTGCACCCGCACAACGACCGGGGTACGGCAGTGGCTGCCGCCGAGTACGCGCTGGCCGCCGGCGCCGACCGGGTCGAGGGCACGCTGTTCGGCAACGGCGAGCGGACCGGCAACGTCTGCCTGGTCACCCTGGCGCTGAACCTGTTCAGCCGGGGCATCGACCCGCAGCTGGACATCAGCGACATCGGCGCGATCCGCGAGATCGTCGAGCGGTGCAACGAGATGCCGGTGCACGCGCGTCACCCGTACGCCGGGGACCTGGTGTTCACCGCGTTCTCGGGCACCCACCAGGACGCCGTGGCGAAGGGACTGGCCGCGCTCGACGCCGAGGCCGCGACCACCGGGCGCAGCGTGCGCGAGCTGCCCTGGCAGGTGCCCTACCTGCCGATCGACCCGCGTGACGTCGGCCGCAGCTACGAGGCGATCATCAGGGTGAACAGCCAGTCCGGCAAGGGCGGCATCGCCCACGTGCTGCGCGCCGAGCGCGGCATCGAGCTGCCGGTGCCGGTACGCGTGGAGTTCGCCAAGATCGTCCAGCGGGTGACCGACGTGACCGGTCACGAGGTGTCCAGCGTCAAGCTGTGGGACCTCTTCTGCGACGAGTACTGCGGAATCGACTCCGGTGCCACCGTGCGGATGCGCTGTGACGGCGGCGGGACCGGCGACGTCGTCGTCTCGCTGCCCGGCCTGGAGCCGATCGCCGTCCCGGCCGCCGACGCGGCCGCGGACCTGGTGACGGCCCTCGGCGAGCAGGGGGTGCAGGTCGAGCTGTCCGAGCTGGTCACCGGCGAGACCGGCGCCCCCGGCACCGCCGGATCGCAGGCGGTGGCCTACGCCCGCATCCGCACGCCGGCCGGTGAGCGTCCGGTGTGGGGGGTCGGGTTCTCCTCGGTGCCCGCACTGGCCGGCGCGCGTGCGGTCCTCGCCGCGCTGCGGCGCGGTGGCGTGCTGGCCGAGCGCGATCAGCCGGCGCCCCTGGCGGCCCGCGAGGCCGGCCGATGAGCGCACCCACCGGCTACCTCGAGATCGGGCCGCGCCGCTATCGCGAGAACGCCGGGCTGAGCTTCGACGACTACGTCGTCGGTGACGTCTACGAGCACCGCCCGGGCCGGACCGTGCTGGACGCCGACAACGTCTGGGGATCGCTGCTGAGCCACAACCAGCACCCGCTGCACATCGACGCCGTCTACGCCGCGGGCACCGAGTTCGGCCGGCTGCTGGTGTCCAGCCTGGTGACCTTCAGCATCGTCAACGGCATGACGGTGCGCACCATCAGCCAGCGTGCCGTCGCCAACCTCGGATGGGACTCGGTCCGGCTGAAGGCACCGGTGTTCGTCGGTGACACCCTCACCGCCGAGAGCACCGTCGTCGCCGTCCGGCCCTCGGCGAGCCGCCCCGGCCAGGGCATCGTCACCGTCCACACCGTCGGGCGCAACCAGGACGGCGTCGTCGTCATCGAGTTCGACCGCACCCTTCTGGCCGGCCCGCCGAACGCGGACGCCGAGCCAGGTACGCCCCCCAGCGAACAGGAGATCCGATGAGCGCAATCCCCATAATCGATCTGCAAGGAACCGACGATCCCGCGGTGGAGGCCCGGATCGCCGAGGAGCTCTCGCGGGCCTGCACCGAGGTCGGGTTCTTCGTCGTCCGCGGTCACGGCATCGACAAGGCAATCTTCGACGACGCCTACGACCGGTCCCGGCGCTTCTTCGCCCGGCCGGTCGAGGAGAAGTCGAAGTACCCGATGCGGACCAGCACCGCGCGCGGCGACAACGACTACAGCCCGTACGGCTACAGCGCATTGCTGAGCGAGAACGCCTTCGCCTACACCGGCAAGCCCGGCATGCCCTCGGACTACGTGGAGAAGCTCAGCGTGGGCCGGCTGGTGCTCGACGACGACGAGCCGCTGCCGCTGCCCACCGATGAGGAGGGCAGTGCGCTGCGCAGGGCACTGCGCGACTACTTCGCCGCCTGCGAGGGGGTGGCCGGCCGGGTGGCCGAGTTGCTGACCATCGCCCTGGAGCTGCCGCGAGACTTCTTCGCCACCCGCACCGACAAGTCCAACGACTCGCTGCGCTCGCAGTACTACCCCGGCGTGCGCGCGGAATTCCTCAACGACCAGGGCATGGGCGAGCACACCGACGGCACCCTGATCACGCTGCTCACCCAGGACGGCCCCGGCCTGCAACTGCGCGACCTGTCGGGCAACTGGCTCGACATCAACGTCGCCGAGCGGGACTCCTTCATCGTCAACATCGGCGATCTGATGGCCCGCTGGTCCAACGACGAGTACCTCTCGACGCCGCACCGGGTCCGCCTCACCGATCAGGGCCGGCAGTCCATCGTGTTCTTCAAGCTGGCCAACGACGACGCCCTGATCGAGGCCTTCCCCAAGTTCGTGCGCGATCGTCCGGCCAAGTACGAGCCGATCCGCTACGAGACGTTCT
>JAVEEO010000121.1 GCA_030840415.1 Pseudonocardiales bacterium
TTGGCCGGCTACAGCGGCCTGACCCGCGACGCCTACGCCCTCGACCTGCGCATGTTCACCACCTGGTGCCAGCAGCACGGGCTGCACCTGTTCCAAGCCCGCCGCGCCGACATCGAAGGCTTCGGCCGCGACTTGGAGACCAGGGGTCGGGGCCCGGTCGACGATAGCGCGCCGGTTGTGCACGATCGCCGGGTTCTACCGCTACGCCGTCGAGGAAGAGCTGCTCGACGAGCGCTCACCCGCTGTCCACGTCCGACGGCCGCGGCTGTAACCAGAACCTCGAACCGACCGACGGCGACTACTACCTGCTCGGACTCACCTATCCCACCGGCACGGAATGGGTCGCCGCGCCGGGCGACCATTGCCAGTGGGGATCCAACGGCGTTTTCAGCTCATGGCGCAACTTCTCCGAACGAGTCTCGGCCTGGTATCACGCCGGGCACTGGACCCCGCCCCCCACTAACACCTCGGCCTGCGCCCCCACCGGCATCGGCCGCTACGGCCAACAGACCAGCCTCATACCCGAGGGCGCTGTCGCGGTGAGCATCTGCCAAGCGACCGCGGCATACGGAGGCGGCAGCAGCCAACGAACCATCCACTCCGGATTCAGCACCCTGATCGCCGCGCTGGACCAACTGCCCACCCACACCACAACAAATGGCTGCCAGGAGCAGGCAGACACCGTCGACATGTACTACCTGCTGTTCAGCTACCCCACCGGACCACGAGTCCTGGTCTCAGTCGAAACAACTGCCTGCCCGCCATCGAGAACGGCTACCTGCAAGCCGACAACGCGACCAGCGTGCTGGCACTAGATCGGAACCTGCTGCACCCGCAATAAGCTCAGATGTGAGTTCCGCAGCGCGGCAAGCTCCAGACGCGTAGGCAGGTGCGGATGCCAGCGCATAATGACGACCTCCTACTCCAGGCGACCGTGGCCTTTAGTCGCTCCTATTCGGCGATATGCAGCGCGGAGCCGGCTCGAAGCGAGTTCGAGAGAGGACGTTCAGGTCTCGATTTGTTTGTGCCCCCGGCAGGATTCGAACCTGCGCTTCTACCTCCGGAGGGTAGCGCTCTATCCCCTGAGCTACGGGGGCCTGACGGCCCTGATCGAACCTGGCCACTGAGCGGTGGGGCTGCCCTGCGACCGTCGAGAATGCTATCAGCCGCACCCAGCGACTCACTCGACCGGTCTGGCCGAGTGAGGCGAGCAGTACGGCCGAACGCCACTGAACCGGGCCCCAGCCGAGCCCCGCCGAGCGATGGCCGGGTTCCCGAGCGATGGCCGGGTTCAGGCCGGTGGCGGCAGCGGGCTGGCGCCGCGCTCGCGCAGCAACTGCTCCATCAGCACGATCTCAGCGCTCTGGCCGGTCGCCATCTTCTGGGCGGCGTTGCGCACGTAGGACTCCGACGCGTGCGCGGCCCCGTACTGCGCCATCGGCAGGCCGCCCTGGTGGTGGCGCAGCATCAGCTGCAGGAAGTAGACGTCCATCGCCTTGCCGGTCATCCTCTGCAGCTTGTCCACCTCGGCCTGGGTCGCCATGCCCGGCATCAGGCCACCGCTCATGCTCATGCCCGCCATCGAGCCCATCCCGTGCTCGCCCTGGATCCAGCTCATCGGCGTTCCGGGGTTCTCCGGCGGCAGGCCCCAGGCGTCCAGCCAGCCCTGCATCTGGCCCACCTGGTTGAACTGGCTGGTCTCGATGTCGTAGGCCAGCGTCCGGACCACCCCGTCGGTGCTGTGGTCGCGGACGTAGCCGGCCATCGTGACCGCCTGCCGGTGGTGCGCCGACATGTCCCAGGCGAAGCCGGCGTCCACCGAGCCTGCCCCCGGGGTGGCCGAGCCGTTGCGGTGGCCGGCGACGTAACCGACCCCGCCGGCCAGCACCAGAGCGGCCAGGCTCAGCAGCACGATCAGCACCGTCCGCAGCGGCCGGCCGGCCGGACCCGGCCTGTCCTCGGCCACCGCGGGCGGGTGTTCGGTGCTCAGAACCATCAGCTCCGGCTTTCCTCAGGACTCGGTCGGCTTGCCGGGGGTGCTCGGCGTGGTCTTGAAGGTCGGGTTGCTGCAGCTGGCACCCAGCTCGGGGGTGTTGCTCTGGCTCTGCCGCAGCGCCGTGATGAACCGCTCGATCCGCGAGTCCGACGCCGAGTCCACGAACAGCTGGTAGCCCCATGCCTGCAGCGAGATATTGGACTTCAGCCCGGCGTACGGGGTCATCAACGTGTAGGGATGGTTGGCCACCAGCTTGGCGAGGGTGTCCACCTGATCGGCGGCCAGCCCGGGCTTGTAGGTGATCCAGACCGCGCCGTGCTCCAGGTCGTGCACGGCGTTCTCGTTGGCGATCTGGGCCGGGTACACCGTGCCGTCGCAGTCGGCCCAGATGGGGGAGTGCGGGCCACCCATCGGCGGCGACTCGGCGTAGCTGATCACACCGGTCTTGTGCTCGCCGCTGGAGAAGGTCTTGTGCACGATGCCCGAGATCTTGTCCGGGTTCTTGGCGTCGCTCTTCTTCTTGTTCTGGCTCACCGCGTAGCCGATCACCCCGACCGCGAGCACCACGATCAGCACGGTGGCGATGATCAGGCCCCAGGGCGTCTGCCGCTGGTTGACGATCTTCTTGGACTGGGTGCGGTTGGGCGGTGTCCGGGGCGGGGTCTTGCCCGGGGTGGCGCTGCCCATTGCGGTGCTGCCCGCGGCGGTCTTGCCCGGCTGGTTCTTCTTCGGGCCCCCGGACGCCGGCTTCGTCGGATTGGTCATCGAGTCGCTTTCGTCGCATGTGGCGCAGCGCACGCTGCCCTTCGTTGCGGCACAGTCTAGGTGGCGCAACTGTGGATTGGCTCGGCAACCGGGCGGCACTGTGCGGATAGGCGTTGGCCGCCCGGCACTAGGATCGGCCCGGTGACTCCCGCCGAACTCAGCTCCGCCCTCCGGGCGGCCGTCGAACGTGCCGTCGACTCCGGTGCCTTCAGTGCCGAGGTGCCCGCCGAGATCGTCGTGGACCGTCCCAAGAACCGAGCGCACGGCGACTACGCCAGCAACGTGGCGATGCGGCTGGCCAAGGCCGCCGGCCGCCCGCCCCGCGAGATCGCCGAGGCGATCGCCAAGGAATTGCTGGACGCCGAGGGCATCGCCGCGGTGGACGTGGCCGGCCCGGGCTTCCTCAACATCACCGTAGCGACAGCCAGCCTCGGCTCGCTGGCCCGGACCATCGTCGAGCAGGGTGCGAAATACGGCCGCTCGGACACCCTGGCCGGCCAGCGGGTCAACCTCGAGTTCGTCTCGGCCAACCCGACCGGCCCGGTGCACATCGGCGGCGTCCGGTGGGCCGCGGTCGGCGACTCGCTGGCCCGGGTGCTGCAGGCCAGCGGGGCCGAGGTGGGCAAGGAGTACTACTTCAACGACCACGGCGCCCAGATCGACCGGTTCGCCCGCTCGCTGCTGGCCGCCGCGCTCGGCGAACCGGTGCCCGAGGACGGCTACGCCGGCAGCTACATCGGCGAGATCGCCGGCCGGATCGTGGCCGCCCACCCGGAGGCGACCAGCCTGCCCCGTGAGCAGGCCCAGGAACTGTTCCGCAGCGTCGGGGTCGAGCTG
>JAVEEO010000175.1 GCA_030840415.1 Pseudonocardiales bacterium
TCCCCGGCCGTGACCAGGTTTAACTGATATAGACGGCTCTTACTTTTCAGCTGCATCCGCTGGTGGAACCGCAGCCCTCGCACACGTAGCAACTACCGGCCGGCCGCATCTTGGTACCGCAGGTGAAGCACAGCGGTGCGTCGGCGGCCTTGCCCTGCACCAGTTCCAGCAGTTCCGTCGACGAGCCGGCCCGGCCGCTGGCCAGCCGGGCGGCCAGCTTGTCCTCGGGCGCCTTGTCCTCGGGCGCCTTGTCGTCGGCGACCGGCTCCTCGGCCCGGTCGGCCGCCTTTTCCTCCACCTTGTGCTCGATCGGCGCCGAGGAGGCCATCGCGGCCAGCTCGACCGAGGAGTCTGCCGGGCTGCCCCCTTCGAGCTCCGCGCGGAGCTGTGCGGCGCGCTCCTCCGCGGTGAAGATGCCCAGCTCGGCCCGGCGCTCCTGCGGCAGGAAGTCCAGTGCCAGGCGACGGAAGATGTAGTCCATCACCGAGGCGGCCATCCGGATGTCGGAGTCGTCGGTCATACCGGCCGGCTCGAAGCGCATGTTGGTGAACTTCGTGACGAAAGTCTCCAGCGGTACGCCGTACTGGAGCCCGATGGAGATGGCCACCGAGAACGCGTCCATCACGCCGGCCAGCGTGGAGCCCTGCTTGGACATCTTGAGGAAGACCTCACCCAGGCCGTCGTCGGGGTACGACGACGCGGTGAGGTAGCCCTCGGCACCGCCGACCGTGAACGACACGGTCTCCGACGGGCGCTTCTTGGGCAGCCGCTTGCGCACCGGCCGGTACTCGACGACCTTCTTCTCCACCACGGCCGGCTCGGCGGCCTTTTCCGTCGCCTTCTTCGACACCGACAACGGCTGGCCGACCTTGCAGTTGTCGCGGTAGATGGCCAACGCCTTGAGGCCGAGCTTCCAGCCCTCGAAGTAGATCTTCTCGACCTCCTCGACGGTCGCCGACTCCGGCATGTTGACCGTCTTGGAGATCGCGCCCGAGATGAACGGCTGGACGGCGGCCATCATCCGCACGTGTCCCATCGGCGCGATCGACCGCTCGCCCATCGCGCAGTCGAAGACCGCGTAGTGCTCGGGCTTGAGGCCGGGCGCGTCGATGACGTGACCATGGTCGGCGATGTGCTCGACGATCGCCTCGACCTGCTCCTCCGGGTAGCCGAGGCTACGCAGGGCGCCGGGGACGGTCTGGTTGACGATCTGCATCGAGCCGCCGCCGACCAGCTTCTTGAACTTGACCAGTGCGAGGTCCGGCTCGATGCCGGTGGTGTCGCAGTCCATCATCAGGCCGGTGGTGCCGGTCGGGGCGAGGACCGACGCCTGCGCGTTGCGCCAGCCGTGCTGCTCGCCCAGCCGGTTGCCCAACTGCCACTGCCGGGCCGCCTCCTCGTGCAGCGCCGTCGCGTTGGCGCCGAGGGCGGGGACCGCGTCGCTGGCCGCCGCGTGCTTGCGCATCACCCGCTGGTGGGCGCTGGCGTTGCGGGCGTACCCGTCGTAGGGCCCGACGGTAGCGGCCAGCTCGGCGGATCGGCGGTATGCCGTGCCGGTCAGCACCGAGGTGATCGCCGCCGCGACCGAGCGCCCCTCGGCCGAGTCGTACGGCAGTCCCGAGGCCATCAGCAGCGCGCCCAGGTTGGCGTAGCCGATGCCGAGCTGCCGGTAGGCCCGGGTGGTCTCGGTGATCTTCTTGGTCGGGAAGTCGGCGAAGCAGATCGAGATGTCCATCGCGGTGATCACGAACTCCACCGACTTGACGAACTTCGCCACCTCGAACACGCCGTCGGCGCGCCGGAACTTGAGCAGGTTGAGGCTGGCCAGGTTGCACGAGGAGTTGTCCAGGTGCAGGTACTCCGAGCAGGGGTTGGAGGCGGTGATCCGGCCGGACTCCGGGCAGGTGTGCCAGTCGTTGATGACGTCGTCGTACTGGATGCCCGGGTCGGCGCACTCCCACGCCGCGCGCGCCATCTTGCGGAACAGCTCTCGGGCGTCGACGGTGTCGATCACCGAGCCGTCCATCCGGCCACGCAGCTCGAAGCTGGTGCCGTCTTCGACGGCGCGCATGAACTCGCCGGAGACCCGTACCGAGTTGTTGGCGTTCTGGTACTGGACACTGACGATGTCGCTGCCGCCGAGGTCCATGTCGAAGCCGGCGTCGCGCAACGCCCGGATCTTGTGCTCCTCGCGCGCCTTGGTCTCGATGAACTCGACCACGTCGGGGTGGTCGACGTCGAGGATGACCATCTTGGCCGCGCGCCGGGTGGCACCGCCGGACTTGATCGTGCCGGCGCTGGCGTCCGCGCCGCGCATGAAGCTGACCGGGCCGGACGCGGTGCCGCCGCTGGACAGCAGTTCCCGGGAGGAACGGATGCGGGACAGGTTGACCCCGGAACCCGAGCCGCCCTTGAAGATCAGACCCTCTTCCTTGTACCAGTCGAGAATCGAGTCCATCGAGTCGTCGACAGCCAGGATGAAGCAGTTGTGCACGCGGAGGTTGCCGGCGAGGAACTCGCCGCTCTCGGTCTGGATGTCGTAGACCTCCATGGCGCCGAGGTGCTCGACGCGGGCGATCTCCAGCCGCTTGGTCGGGTTGGCGGCCCGGCCGGGCAGGTCGAAACTCGCGGCGAGCTTGTCG
>JAVEEO010000182.1 GCA_030840415.1 Pseudonocardiales bacterium
TCTTCTCAGATGCACCTGCTACGACCAGTCCGAGTGACGCATGTTCGACCTCCTCCGGTCGTCAGGGCCTACGGCCAATCCCGGAGAGTATGAGACCAGTTACTCGGCCTCGATCAAGGGATGCGTACCAGGCACCGGAAGCGACAGCTTGTCGGAGGCAGTCAGCATGAGGGCGCTATTTCCTGCGGTGAACAGCGGCCACCGGGTGATGACGGTGCCAGAGTGCCGGGCAGGGTGACACCCTCGGCGAGCACGGTGGGACCGTGCTGCGGTCCTACCCTGCGGCAACCTCGTAGCTGCGCTTGCCTGCTCTCAGGAGGCGGTTTACGGCCACTCCCAGTACGAAGCACGACATCACCTCCGCTCGGCAGTGCACAACGCGCATCGACGCCACACCCTGACGCGAGCTCGCCCGCTGTGTTCAGATCACCATTCCCAATGACGCATTGACTTGACCTCCTTAACGTGACGTGCGGTGCCAAGACCAGCCCAAGGGGAAGCATCACAGCCGATCCAAGTCTGGCGACCTCGCCACATTTTCCACGTAGACAGCCTAGCCCGAAGGCAAATTACGATTTCGTATACAAATCGGAAAATATAGCCATGCCCATTTATGCAAGTGGGTCTTGCGAAGCCGGGCGAACAAGTAACATACGATCCTCATCAGGGCAGCTGGTGTTTGATATATAGACAGAGTGCCTATATAAATAGGCAGCCTGTCTGATCCTTCTAAACTGGCTGTAGGCGCGCCGGACCCCCCTCCTCCCTTATCTGCATGACATTCACGCTTCATTAGACCCAAAGGGGATCTCCGGCTCATCCGCTTGGCTCGCCAAGTACTCAGAGATCGAGCTGCCGCCCTGCCGAACATAGGCTGTCAGGGCTGCATAACCTCGCGAACCAAGCAGCGGAGCGTCGGGCATCTATCAGACACACTCCCAGCGCGGTACCGACCAAGGGCAAACAAGACCGGGGCCAAGACACGGCGGAACTACCACAAACCTGTTAGGTCTATGAACAGTTCCAATGACGCACCGTGCTCTGTCACCCCTCGCCGGATCGCATGGAACCGTGACACCGAGCTGCCCAGAGGTCATCTGATCCAAGCTGTCTGGTCAGACGATCGTCAGCAGGGGACGCGAACGGCTAATTTTCTAGCCCGGCAAGAGGCAGAGCAAAGAACGATCTGGTCTAATTGTCAATCACTGGTGACAGATCCGAACCTTACGGGTACGGTCTGTAGCGGCTGATACGGGGGGATAGCGATGGAAGCCGGCCTGGTTAGAGGCAAGGCGCGGCCCGATGGGCCGCGCCCAACCACGACTCAAGCGCAGGTATTTAGGACCAGTCCCAGTTGCGCAGCATCAATAACACCCCCTCCAACAGTTGGAATGCGTGTTAGCGCCCCCTCGGATAGCCGCCTTGGGGCGCGGCGCGCATCTCAATGTCGACGGCATTCCGAATGATCGGGTCCGGCGACGTCCTGTTCTTGCTATTGGCAGGGTCTAGTGTTGCTTATCCGATGGCCGTACGCCGATTAGAACGGCTTCGGCGCGCCCTGGCAGATGGCAACGTTCCAACGCTGGTTAGCGTGTGGATGACGGCAGCCATTCTGCTGCTTCCACCGCACCTCATTGCGTCCCTCGTGGTTGTCGCCTATTTGGCCGAATGGCCATCCCGCCGGATCGTCAAGCGCGGCAGGCCTTGGCGTTACCTGTACAGCTGCGCTAGTGCGGTTGGCAGCTGCCTGATAGCTACGGCTGTCTTTCATGCGGTAGGAGGTCACCTTGCGTGGGCTCCGCTTGCACTCCTTGCGTTTTCGATCCTTGACATCGGTACAACCGCAGCTGCGCTCATTCTCAGCGGCGAAGCGCACGTGCTACGGATGTTCGCCAACCCCAGAGCACACGCAGTCGAGTTGGCTTGGCAAGGTCTGGGCACCGCGTTCGCCTTCTTGATCACCTGGCATTGGGCGCTCGGAGTTGCTGTAGTGCCCGCAATCCTGCTCGTCCAGCGATGGTCGTTGCGCGAGACCGTCAAGGTTGAGAAGGCCTTCGATGACGAGACGGGCCTATGGTCAGAGGCGGCTTGGCGGATCCAGGCGCAGCAGAAGCTCTACGACGCCCGCGGCCACGTCGCCGTCATCATCATCGATCCGGACGAGTCGGGTTCGGACCAGCGGATCCTGCAGGTGATCGCCTCCGGCCTCAACCCGTCCGACCTGCTGGGCCGCTACGGCACCCGGCAGATCGTGGTGCTGATCCCGGTCGGCCGGCGCGAGGCCGGCCTGTTCCTCAGCACCGGGTTCCGCTCAGACCTGGCCCGCGCCGGCGTCAATGCCCCGCTGGGCTGCGCGACCACCGCGGATGCCGAACTCGAAGGCCTGCTGATCGAAGCCATGTCGGACCTGATGGCACGCCGCGCCGCGGCCGGAGTGCACCACACCTGGTAAGTCGGTAACCCACTACGCCCGGTCCACCAGCGGGCAAGCACGCCAAGGCCCGCACGCCAAAGCCGACGGCTGCTAGGACGCCGATCCGCCGTCCGCTTCACGCAGGGCCGTCACCAGGGTTACCTCCAGGAACGACAGCACCGAGGCCAGTGCGGTGAGCTGATCCGCCTCCGCCGCGGTGGCCCGGTTGCCCAGCTCGAGCACCAGGTCGGTGATCTGCCGGCGCTCAGCGGTGCTGAACCGCGCGATGTCCGCAGCCGCCAGCGGCTTCGGCCTCGCCTGCGTGGTGAACACCTGGATCAGGTTGGCCACCGCCTGGGCCTGCTCGATGGTCAGGCTGCCGGTGGCTGCGGGCAACATCGACGCCAGCAGCGAGCGATCCTCGGCCACATCGATGTCGAACTGGGTGGCATAGCTCAGCACGACCTCGCGCGGATCGACCCCGAGCGCGTGGGCGGTGCCCTCGATCACCTCGCGGGACTTGGGCCAGCCCTTGACGTCACCCTTGCTGATCTTGCCGAAGGTCTGGTACGGAACCGAGCCTCCGGACCGCTCCTCGAGTTGGCGCAGCGTCAGCCCGGTCGCGAGCTTCTGGCGAACCAGCTCGGCGATCGTCGGCACCTGACCGGAGCGCGGATCAACCATGTGTCGATCGGCCCCTTCCGGTAGTGGACGACGGCTACGCACTGGCCCTCCGGCTGACCCGGTGCTCCCCAAACGTAGAGGTAGACGAACCGTTGACACTCATCATTGCGCTAACTACAGCAATGAAATTTAGCTTCGGTGTGTCCCTCACTGATTGATATGCGTCAAGTTATAGTTGACAGGCCGTCAACAAGCAAGCGAGGATCTGCGGGCCGCGCAGCGGCCGCCCCCGCCCACAAAACCCGAACGCCGAGAGGTGGAGAAAGCGTGACCAGCACCGAGGCAATGGCGCCCGCCGGTACGTCACCCTCACAGGAGGATCGGGCCCGCCGGCCAGACTCCTCGCTGTTGCCCAGTAAGTCAGTCAGTAGTAGACATAGAAATCAGCGGTGGATGACAGTTAGCCCCACTGCGGTGGGGGCCTGAGACATGCAACTTCGCAGTCGTGACGCCCTGATCATCTGCCTGGAGGCAACCGGCATGTCCGAGCGGCAGCTCGCTCGGATGGCCGGCCTCAGCCACGCCACCGTCAATCACCTGATCACCGGACGCCGTACCGGCTGCACGCTGGCTACGGCCCACGCCATCGAAGCCGCGCTCGGCGTCGGACCAGGCACGCTGTTCGACAGCGCGCCGGCACCGGTGGAGGGGACACGGCCGGTCGACGGCCAGAGCCGAACCTGACGACCAGGGCCGAACCTGACGACCAGGGCCGAACCTGACGCCGAGAGCCGAGCCCCGATCAGCTGAGGCACGTCCGCGGGAAGAAGCCCCACTGGATGCCGGCCGGGAACTGCGGGCTGGCGTTCGTCGCCAGGTTGGCCATCACCCAGTCGTCCCGCTTGGAGACGTAGCGGACGTAGACGGTCCCGGAGTCCACGTGGCCGATCAGGTTGGCCGGCGCCGCCGCGCCGCCGCTGTAGATCGCGGCCGAGCCGATGTTGCCGACCACGTCGCAGCCACCGGCCTTGATGGTGGCCTGGTGGCTGGTGATGTTCTTCCAGACTCCGGCCTCCGGCTCGTCGCTGACGCTGGTGCCGTCGTTGCACAGCCGGTCGGCCGCGTGGTCGTAGCAGAAGATCTTGGTGGTGTGGTTCGGCGGCGTGGTGCAGGGCACCGAGTGGTGCGCACCCTCGGGGTAGAGCTCGTAGGCGTTCATGTCGAGGTAGGACCACGCGCAGCCGTTGAAGTGCCCGTAGGCATAGCCGCCGGCGAACGGGGTGTTCACGCTGGCCGCCCCGGCGGTGTAGTAGGAGTAGACGTCCATGTGGTCGTTGCCGACCGCCTGGCCGACCCCGTCGTGGAACAGGTAGCCGACGATCGGGCCATGTGGCTGGCCGCCGGTGTCGAAGGTGAGCGCGACCCAGCCGGGGCCGTAGCCGGTGTGCCCGGCGCTCACCCCCGAGGCGGCCGAACTCGCGATGGCGAAGTAGCCGGTGGAGAAGGCGTAGGCCGGCGTCGCGATGCCGAACAGGGCAACCAGCGCGGCGAGCAGGACGAGGCGGGTACGACCGAACATGGCGGCGACCTTTCGGGCAAGGCAAGGGACGGGATAAGTCCCGAACCTACTACTTGCCCTGGTTCGCCACCCCTTGGATCGCGACCGCGGCCGCTTCGGGGTCCAGGTAGTCCGCCGGACGCACCGGCAACATGGTGGCGCCATCCAGCTCGTAGCGCAGCGGAATCCCGGTCGGGACGTTCAGCGACACCACCTGCTCGTCGGTCAGGCCGTCCAGGTGCTTGATCATCGCCCGCAGTGAGTTGCCGTGCGCGGCCACCAGCACGGTGCCGTTGCGCAGGTCCGGCACGATCGCGTCGTAGAAGTACGGCAACATCCGCGACACCACGTCGGCCAGGCACTCGGTACGCGGCACGGTGCTGAGCAGATTGGCATAGCGGTCGTCGCCGACCTGGCTGTACCGGTCGTCGTCGGCCAGCGCCGGCGGCGGCACGTCGTAGGAGCGGCGCCAGAGCAGAAACTGCTCGTCGCCGAACTCGCCCCGTACCGCCGCCTTGTCCTTGCCCTGCAGCGCACCGTAGTGACGCTCGTTGAGCCGCCAGCTGCGCCGCACCGGGATCCAGTGCCGGTCAGCGGCGTCCAGCGAGATCTGCGCGGTGCGGATCGCCCGGCGCAGCAGCGAGGTGTGCACCACCTTCGGTGCCAGGCCGTGCTCGCGGAGCAGCTCCCCCGCCCGCCGGCCCTCGGCCTCGCCGGCTTCGGTCAGGTCCACGTCGACCCAGCCGGTGAACAGGTTCTTGCGGTTCCAGTCGCTCTCGCCGTGGCGGAGCAGCACCAGGGTGTGGGTGGTCATGGCCCAATCCTGCCAGGCGCGCCGCGACCGCCTTCCGTGCAGGTTCAGCGCAGGTTCAGCGCAAGCAGGGGCAGTTCAGCGCGCGCGCTTGACGAAGCCCTCGAAGGCGGCCAGGTTGGCCAGTGACTCGCCCCGGCTCTCCCGCCAGGCCCATTCCCGCCGGATCGACGATCCGAAGCCCAGCTCCAGCAGGGTGTTGAACGCCGAGTCCGCGTAGTCGAGCACCAGGCCGAGCAGCCGGTCGACGGACTCGGCCGTCACCGCCGCGAGCGGCCAGCGGCCGGTCAGGTAGACGTCGCCGCTGTCGTCGACGGACCAGTAGACCCCGAACATCCGGGCGTTGTGCGCCAGCAGCCAGCCGTGCACCTTGTCGACGTTCTCCTCCGGCCGGCGCACCACGAACGCCTCGATGGCCAGCCCCTGGCTTCCGACGACCAGCCAGCAGGCGGTCTTGAGCCGCTTCTGACCGGGCAGGTTGGCCACGAACGCGCCTGGCTGGGGCTCCTGGTGCTCCACCCCGGACTCGGCCAGCGCCTGCCGGATCACCCTCACGGCCTGGTCGGCAGCGCTCACAGCGTCCGGCATCGTCACCGCGATCCCGAGGCGGCCAGCACCGGGTCACCGAAGTCGGCCAGCGCGTCCCGGTAGGCGACCAGCAGGCCGTCGGCGGTGTGCCGCCACGAGAACTGCTCGGCATGCAGTCGGGCCGCCGCGCCGAGTTCGGTCCGCCGCTTCGGCTCGGCCAGCAGCGAGCCCAGTGCCGCCGCCCAGTCCGAAGTGCGGTGGCTGTCCACCAGCAGGCCGGTCCGGCCGTCCTGCACGGCGGTGCGCAGACCGCCCACCGCGGCGGCGACCACCGGCACGCCACAGGCCTGGGACTCCAACGCCACCAGCCCGAAGGACTCGTTGTGGCTGGGCACCACGGTCAGGTCCGCCGCCGTGTAGAAGTCGGCCAGCCGGGTGCGCGAGGCCGGCGGCTCGAAGCGCACCCGGTCCGCGATTCCCAGTTCGGCGGCCAGCCGGGGCAGCGCCAGTGGGTCCTCGACGCCCGATCCGCTCGGCGCCCCGACGACGATCACCTGCAACCGCCGCGCCGCCTCCGGGTCGCTGCCGACCAGCCGGGCCGCCGCGCGCAGCAATACGTCGGGAGCCTTCAGCGGTTGCAGCCGGCCGACGAACAGCAGCACCAGGGCGTCCGGCGCGATGCCGAGCCGCTGCCGGGCAGCGCCCGCATCCCCGGGCCGGAAGATGTCGAGGTCCACGCCGGGTGGCACCGTCACGATCCTGGCGGGGTCGGCGTCGTAGGACTCGATCAGCTGCTTGGCCTCGTCGTCGGTGTTGGCGATCAGCCGGTCGGCTTCGGCGATGACCTGCTCCTCACCGACGATCCGGGCCAGCGGCTCGGGTGCGTCGCCGTC
>JAVEEO010000308.1 GCA_030840415.1 Pseudonocardiales bacterium
AGGTGCAGCAGGTCTGTGACCGGGTGGCGATCATGTCGCGTGGCCGGGTGATCAGCTCCGGCTCGGTCGCCGACCTGCTCGCCTCCGGAACCACCGGCGACGTCCGGATCCGGCTGGCGGACCCGGCCGGCGGCCGCGCGGTGCTGGAGCGGGCCGGCTTCACCGTCACGCCGCTGCCCGACGCCTGGCGGGTCGGCGGGGTGACGGACCCGGCCGCGGTGACCAGGGCGCTCAGCGACGCCGGCCACTACCTCAGCGAGCTGAGCCCGATCTCAGCCGATCTGGAGAGCGTCTTCCTGGAGCTCACAGCCGAGACGAACCCGCCCGCGACGGGCCGGCGGTCGCGATGACGGCGCCGCCGACGGCCTCTCCGGTCTCGCCGGACGGTCCGCGCACCGCCGCGCCGGCCTTCTCCCGGCTGCTGCGGGCCGAGTTCGCCAGGCTGGCGGCCCGGCGCTTCACCCGGCTCGCGCTGGGCCTGGGCGCGGTCGGCTATCTGCTCGCGATCGGCCTGATCTGGCACACCCACAATCGGGTGAACCCCGCCGACATCGCCCAGGCCACCGCACGGCGCGACAAGCTGATCGTCGAGATCACCGACCAGGTCGAGAAGTGCCGGCGCGGCGCGACCACCGAGCAGCAGCGGCAGGAGTGCGGCCAGCCACCGACCCCTGCGGACTTCCCGGCCGACGAGTTCCTGCGCAACCATCCGTTCCTGCCCGAGCAGGTGGACGACTACGCCCTGGCGGTGGGGGTGGCTACCGCCGCGGCCGCCTTCCTGCTGGCCGGAACCTTCATCGGCGCGGAGTGGTCGAGCAAGAACCTGATCGCCTGGCTGTTCTGGGAACCCCGGCGGGTGCGGGTGATGGCCGCCAAGCTACTCGCTCTGCTGTCCTCGGTACTGGCGGTGGCGGTGCTGGCCCAGGTGGTGTGGTTCGCGGTGGCGAAGCTGCTGCTGCACTACCGCGGACTGCCGGTGTCGAGGACAGGTCCGCTGGCCGCGCACTTCTGGTCACACGTCGTCGACGCCCAGCTGCGGGCTGCGCCGCTGGTGCTCGTCACCGCCCTGATCGGCTTCAGCCTGGCCAGCCTGATGCGCAACTCGGCGGCCGCATTGGGGGTGGCTTTCGTCTATTTCGCCATTGTCGAGAACGTGATTCGCGTCTGGCAGCCGGATCTGCAGCCCTACCTGCTGACCACCAGCATCGCCGCCTGGGTCGCCAGCAAGGGCTTCACCGTGTACGGCAAACCGGTCTTCGACCAGCAGTTGGGTTATGTGGCACCCAGGGCGATCCACATCTCGAACCTGCACGGCGGGCTGACCCTGGTGGTGTTGGCGGTCATCGCGACCGGGGCCGCGCTGGCCGTCTTCGCGCGCCGCGATCTCAGCTGAGCGCTGCCCCGGCCGACCTGCACCGGCGCACCTCCCCGGAAATCCGGCGCCGGCCGGGCAGACTGGGCCCATGGCTTCGGTAACCAAGGACGACCTGCGGCGCGAGCGGCTGCGCGAGTACGACGCGGCCCTGACCGCGGCCCGGTCGCCGCTGGCCATCCTGGCCCTGTTCGCCAGGGGCCGCGAGGCCCGGGCCGGTGGCCAGCTGCTGGAGGAGGCGTTCGCGGCGACCGAGGTGGCCGGCGTCGACGCCGCGGACCGGTTGCCGGCCGCGGTCTGGGTGGCGTTGCGGCAGGGCGACGTCGATGCCTGCCTGGAACTGCTGCTGCGGGTGTCGCGGGTCGAGTTCGTGCTGGCCGCGCACGAGGAACTCGACGCCAGCTACCGGCTGACCAAGGTCGAGGAGCGGCGCGCGCTGCCCGATGTCGAGTTGCTGATCGGGCAGCTGGCGGCGTTCCTGCACATTCCGCGGGACGTGGTGGCGATCATCGCCGGCTGGGGTGCCGACGACGATCGCACCGCGGCCGAGATCGAAACCCTGCTCGAACAGCGGTTCGGCTCGCTGGCCGGCTCAACTGGCCCGAGCGCCGCTGCCTCGACGCGAGCCGCTCCGCTCGCCGCCGGTTCGTCCCGGGCCGACTCTGCTTCCGGCCGGCCCGCAACCAGACCCGCAACCGCCGGCCCCGGGCTGCGGATGTCGAGCGCGGAGTTCAGCGCGCTGCTCAACCTCGCGCCGGAGCAGCGCGCCGTGCTCGGCACCCTGGTCCGGCAGACCGAGATCACCATCGACGCCGACGGCTGACCCGGCCCGAGCAGACCGCAAGCCCGGGGGAGTCCGGAGCTAGCCGGCCGACTGGGCAGCGGGCCGGTGCAGCGCGTCGGAGTAGGCGACGTCCTGGTCCGGAATGCCGTCCAGGGCGGCGGCCTCGCGGGCCAGTCCGGTGGTCATCGCATGCGCCACCGGCTCGGCGTCCGGCACCGGCTCGGCGTGCACGTACCGCTCACCGCGCAGCAGCGAGGCCACCGCGGCGATCAGCAGCATGCCGATCGAGACGCCGAAGGCGATCGCCAGGCCGTGCCGGAACGGATCGGCCAGCAGGTGCGGGAAGAACGAGCGCCCGGTCAGGGTCGCCACGTCCACGCCGTTGCCCGGCTGCAACTGCCCGGGGTCGACCTGCTCCATCAACGCCCGGACCGGGTTGTCGCCGAGGAACGCGGCGAACAGGGTGCCGACCGGTGGGGTCTGGGAGATGGTGTGCGCCGCGTCCGGTGTCACCCCGAGCCGGGTCAGGCCGGCGTACATCGAGTCGGGCAGCCGGCTGGCCAGCCCGATCGCCATCAGGGTGAAGAAGCCACCCATCGACAGCACCATGCCGGCGTTCATGCCGGTGGCCCGCACTCCGGAGGCGGCACCGCGCTCGGCGGCCGGCACCGAGTTCATGATCGCGGCCGAGTTGGGCGCGGCCATCAGCCCCATGCCGATCCCGTTGAGGGCAAGCAGAAGAGCGAACAGCGGATAGGAGAAGTCTGCCGGGATCGCCATCAGGCCGCCGAAGGTGGCGGCGGTGAGCAGCAGCCCGCCGGTGGAGAACGCCCGGGCGCCGAACCGGTCCGACAGCGCGCCGGACGCGGGCCCGGCCACCAGGAAGCCGATGGTCAGCGGCAGCATGTAGATGCCGGCCCACAGCGGGGTGCTGGCGAAGTCGTAGCCGTGCAGCGGCAGCCAGATGCCCTGCAGCCAGATGATCAGCATGAACTGCAGGCCGCCGCGGGCCATCGAGGCGAGGAAGTTCACGGTCTGGCCGGCGGCGAAGGCCCGGATCCGGAACAGCTTCAGGTCCATCATCGGGTCGGCGACCCGGGTCTCGATCACCCCGAACGCGATCAGCAGCACGACCCCGCCGATCAGGCCGGCGAGCACCTTCGGCGACGTCCAGCCCATGGTGTGGCCGCCGTAGGGCTGCAGGCCGTAGGTGATCGCCACCAGGATCGCGATCAGCCCGATGCCGAAGGTGAGGTTGCCCCACCAGTCGATGGCGACCTTGCTCCGCCGGTCCCGGGGCTTGTCGTGCAGCGCCCGGTACCCCATCCAGGTGCCCCACACGCCGACCGGGACGCTCACCCAGAACACCGCCCGCCAGTGCCACTCCGACAGCAGGCCGCCGACCACCAGGCCGGCGAACGAGCCGCCGATGCCGGCAACCTGGTTGACGCCCAGGGCGAAGCCGCGCCGGTCGGCCGGAAAGGCGTCGGTGATGATCGCCGTCGAGTTCGCGGTCAGCATGGCGCCACCGACCCCCTGCACGATCCGCAGCGCGATCAGTTCCAGCGCGCCGGCCGAACCGCTGTTCGGTACCAGCGCGCAGGCCACCGAGGCGACGGTGAAGATCAGAAAGCCCAGGTTGAACAGCTTCGCGCGGCCGTACTGGTCACCGAGGCGGCCGAAGGTGACGACCAGGACGGCCGTCACCAGCAGATAGCCCATCAACATCCACAGCAGGTAGGAGATGTTGGCCGGTGCCAGCGGGTTCAGGCCCAGGCCCTCGAATATGGCCGGCAGCGAGATCAGCAGGATGGAGGAGTTGAGGGTGGCGGCAAGGATCCCGACGGTGGTGACGGACAACGCGATCCGGCGGGTGTGTGCGGCGGCAGGAAGTGACACGAGCGTCCTTTCATTCGTTAGCCAGACTAACTAACGCCACTGTCCGCCGGCAACTTCCCGCCCGGAGTGTCCGCATCCTCAGCCTGCGCACAGCGCTATGGTGCATTTCTATGATCTGGCTCACACCGGATACGAAGGAGACCGATGTCGATGCCCCCGCGCGCCCCTGATCCAGCACCCCCGGCCAGCGCAGTCGAGCACCCACCCGGCAGCTACCTCGAGGTGGCCGACTCGCCGGAGTTCGCGGCGCTGCGCCGGACCTTCCGCCGCTTCGTGTTCCCGATGTCGGCACTGTTCCTCGCGTGGTACCTGCTCTACGTGCTGCTCTCGAACTACGCCACCGGGTTCATGAGCACCAAGGTGGTCGGCAACATCCACCTCGGCCTGATCATCGGCCTGCTGCAGTTCGTGTCGACCTTCCTCATCACGACCGTGTACGCCCGGTGGGCCGATCGCGAGTTCGACCCGGCCGCCGCCGAGCTCGCCCGCCGCGTCCACCTGACCGAGGACGTCCGATGAGCCCCGCGCTGCTGGCCGCCGAGGATCTCGGCGAGCCGGCCGTCAACCTCGCGATCTTCGCCGCCTTCGTCGTCGCCACGCTCGTCATCGTCCTGCGGGTCTCGCGCCGCAAAGCCGGTGCGAGCGAGTTCTACGCCGGCGGGCGCAATTTCACCGGCCCGCAGAACGGCGTCGCGCTGGCCGGTGACTACCTGTCGGCGGCGAGTTTCCTCGGCATCGCCGGCGCCGTCGCGCTCTACGGCTACGACGGGTTCCTCTACTCGATCGGCTTCCTGGTCGCGTGGCTCGTCGCGCTGCTGCTGGTGGCCGAACTGCTGCGCAACACCGGCCGGTTCACGATGGCCGACGTGCTGTCCTTCCGGCTCGCGCAGCGGCCGGTGCGGGCCGCGGCCGGCCTGTCGACGCTCATCGTGACGCTGTTCTACCTGCTGGCGCAGATGGCCGGTGCGGGTGGGCTGGTTGCGTTGCTGCTCGGAGTCGACAGCAAGACCGGCCTGGGCTTCGTGATCGCGATCGTCGGCGTCCTGATGCTCGCCTACGTCCTGGTCGGCGGCATGCGCGGCACCAC
>JAVEEO010000310.1 GCA_030840415.1 Pseudonocardiales bacterium
CCCGCAGCTGGGACTCCAGGTAGCTCTTGAGCCGCGACCGGTACTCGTGCTCGAAGGTGCGCAGTACCTCGAGCCGCTTCTCCAGGGCCGCCTTGAGCTGCTCGAGCTGGGTGGTGATCTGGTTGGCCCGCTGCTCGTCCTCCTGCACGGTGCCGGCCGCCTTGGCGCGGGAGTCCCGTTCGAGCTGCTCGGCCCGCGACTGGGCCTCGGCAACGGTCTTCTCGTGGAAGGCGCGGGCCTCGGCCTGCACCCGCTCCTGGTGTGCCTTGGCCTCGGCCAGGGTCTTGTCCGAGTGCGCCTTGGCCGCCGCGGTCTGCTCGTCGGCAGCCTGCTGGGCCAGGGCCAGCACCCGCTCGGCCTGGCTGAGCTGGTTGAGGCCGTTGCCGCCCGCGCCGTTGGCGGCCGGGGCTGCGGCCTTGGCAGCCGCCAGCTCCTGCTGCGCCTGGGTGGCGGCCTGCCGGGCCTGGTTGACCGCGGTCTCCAGCTCGCCGATCCGCGCGGTGAGCTTGCGGTTCTCCTCCTGCGCCGCGGCCAGACCGGCATCGCTCTGGTTGCCGGGCGCCGGCTGCCGCGCCTGGGTCAGCGCGGATTCCAGCTCGCCGATCCGCGCGGTGAGCTTGCGGTTCTCCTCGCGGGCGGCTGCCAGTGCCGAGCCGTCCGGAGAGGGCGCGCCCGGCGAGCGGTCGCGCAGGTCGGCGTTCTCGTCGATCAGGCGGGCGAGTTCGACTTCGATGATGTCGAGGAAGGCGTCGACCTCTTCTTCGTCGTACCCGCGCTTGCCGATCGGGGGCTTCTTGAAGACCACGTTGTGGACTTCGGCGGGCGTCAAAGGCATCGAGTCACCTCATGTGGAGTGCGGACAACCCGGTGAACGGGCTGTCCTGGCGTGCAACGGACGGACGTGGAGCATGCGGCAACCACGAAGTTGCGGCGCCGCCCGCACCGATTACAGAAACCGGTGCAGTGGCAGGATAGCCACCCGTGCCCGGGTAACACCCGGCGAGTGGCGAAAACGCCGCCGACGTCGGCGGCGAAGGGCTGACCGGGACGGCCGACGCGGGTCAGCCGGCGGCGAGTGAACCGACGATCGCACGCAGGATCCAGATGCCGAACAGCAGCACGATCACGCTCATGTCGAAGCTCACGCCACCCAACCGCAGTGGCGGGATCAGCCGGCGCAGCAGCTTCATCGGCGGATCGGTCACGGTGTAGACCGCTTCCAGTCCGATCGCCGCGGCTCCGGCCGGGCGCCAGGACCGGGCAAAACTGCGGGTCGTCTCCGCGATCAGCCTGGCGATCACCAAGAGGTAGAACACCAGCAGCGCGAGGCCGATCGCGGCCCAGAACGTCGTCATCGGCCCATTGTCTCACCCGCATGGCGTGGAGGCCGACGCTCAGCTCTGGTTGTAGAAGCCACCCTCGACGATCCGCTGCTTGTCCGCGGCGGTCACCGAAACGTTGTGCGGGCTGAGCAGGAACACCTTGGGCGTCACCCGCTCGATGCTGCCGTGCAGGCCGAAGGTGAGCCCGGCAGCGAAGTCGACCAGCCGCTTGGCATCCGAATCGTCCATCTCGGACAGGTTCATGATGACCGGGGTTCCGGCCCGGAACTGCAGGCCGATCGTCTTGGCCTCGTTGTACGTGCGCGGGTGCAGGGTGGTGATGCGCTGCGGCGGCTGCTCGTAGTTGGCGTCGTACTCGTCGTAACCCTCGACGTCGGAACTGCCGGCCGCCTCGTACCCGCCGCGAGCAGGCACCGGTGCCACCTCGACCTCCCGGCGGTGGTACTGGGTGTCGCGCGCGAGCGCACCGTAGGACTCCGTGCCGCCGCCGTCGGCGTAGTCGTCATCCTCGACCAGCCCGAGGTAGACGCCCATCTTCCGAAAGGCTGTAGCCATTTCGTCCTCCTGTGTAGGTACTTCCCGCTGCTGCGGGCCGACGCTATCTGAATTGTGGTGTGCGGCGGCCGAGCAACGCCGTACCGATCCGCACGTGTGTCGCGCCGTGTTGCAGCGCAGCTTCCAGGTCATCGCTCATGCCGGCCGAGACGATGCCGGCCGCCGGGTGGTGCTCGCGCAGCCGCTCGGCGACCTCGGCCAGCCGGCTGAAGGCCCGGTCGGGATCGCCGTGCAACGGGGCGATCGCCATGATCCCGGCCAGCCGCAGCACGTCCGAGCCGGCGATCCGGTCGGCCAGCCGGAGCAGGTCGTCGGCCTTCTCACCGCCACGGCCGCTGTCGCCGTCGTCGGTGTCAGCGGTGTCGTCCAAGCTGAGCTGCACCAGCACGTCGAGCGCGGCCCGCTCGGCTCGCCGGGCTCCGTCGGCCAGCGCGTCGGCCAGGCTCTGCCGGTCGACGCTGTGCACCAGGTCGGCATAGCGGGCCACCGACCGCGCCTTGTTGGTCTGCAACCGTCCGATGAAATGCCATCGGACGCCGAGACTGGTGTGCTCGGCAAGCTCGACTGCCTTGACCGAGGCATCCTGGTCGCGGCTCTCCCCGACATCGGTCACGCCGAGTTCGGCCAGCAGCGCCACGTCGGTGACCGGGAAGAACTTGGTCACCGCGATCAGGGTGATCTCGGAGCCGGACCGCCCGGCCGCCGCGCAACCCCGGTCGATCCGGGATCGCACCGCGGCCAGGTTGTTCCGGAGCTCGGCCAGTCGGTCATCGGGTGCAGTCATCGTCACCGGCTCATCAAAGCGTGCGGTGCGGTTTGGGCACAGCGCGCTGGTGGTCCTACTTGAGGAAGTCGGGGACGTCCAGCTCCTCGTCGGGCTCGACCGGCCGGCGGGTGGTGGTCGGCGACCAACTGGTAGCCGGTGCCGCCGCCGCGCTGGACGGGTTGAAGACGGTGGCGCCGGTGCTGGGCGCGTAGGTGGGCGCCGGACGCGAGCCGTTCACCGCGGGGGCGGCCGACACGGTGGCCAGCTGAGCCTCCGGCTCGCGCCGGGTGGCGGCGGGGATCTCGACCTTCTTGTAGGGCAGCTGGCCGGAGTCGAAGCCGGCCGCGATCACGGTCACCTTGACCTCGTCGCCGAGGGTGTCGTCGATCACCGCACCGAAGATGATGTTGGCGTCCGGGTGCGCCGACTCGGCCACCAGGCTGGCGGCGTCGTTGATCTCGAACAGGCCCAGGTCGGATCCGCCGTAGATCGACAGCAGCACACCGTGCGCCCCGTCCATGCTGGCTTCCAGCAGCGGGCTGGCGATCGCCATCTCGGCGGCTGCCCGGGCCCGGCCCTCGCCGCGGGCGGCACCGATGCCCATCAGGGCCGAACCGGCTCCGCTCATGACGCTCTTGACGTCGGCGAAGTCCAGGTTGATCAGGCCCGGGGTGGTGATCAGGTCGGTGATGCCCTGCACACCGGACAGCAGCACCTGGTCGGCGCTGCGGAAGGCGTCCATCACCGAGACGTTGTGGTCGGAGATCTGCAGCAGCCGGTCGTTCGGGATGACGATCAGCGTGTCGCACTCGGCGCGCAGCGCCTCGATGCCCATCTCGGCCTGGGTGGCGCGCTTCTTGCCCTCGAACGAGAACGGCCGGGTCACCACGCCGATGGTCAGCGCGCCGAGCTTGCGCGCCATGCTGGCGATCACCGGGGCACCACCGGTGCCGGTGCCGCCGCCCTCACCCGCCGTCACGAAGACCATGTCGGCGCCCTTGAGGACCTCCTCGATCTCGTCGCGGTGGTCCTCGGCGGCCTTGCGGCCCACCTCGGGCTGCGCGCCGGCGCCGAGGCCGCGGGTCAACTCGCGGCCGACATCGAGCTTGACGTCGGCATCGGACATCAGCAGCGCCTGCGCGTCGGTGTTCACGGCGATGAACTCGACGCCCTTAAGGCCCTGCTCGATCATCCGGTTGACCGCGTTGACGCCGCCGCCGCCGACACCGACGACCTTGATCACAGCGAGGTAGTTGTGGGGTGAGGTCATGTGGCCTGTCCTTCGCTTAGCTTTGGATCTTCGGTGGTGTTGTTCGGTGATTGGTCGGGTAGCTGGTGCGAACCCTCACCCTCAAGTAGACCGTTAACGTTATGTCAACCTGAGCGATACCAGGAAAAGTAGTTCGCGCAGCCGCCGCTGGCCGTAGGCGCGCCGCGACACACCGAAAAACACAGCTCATCGGACGTGGTTGTGCCGCGTCGGCGCGCTCGACAGGGCAACCGGTATCCGCTGTGCACGCCAGGGCGATCACATCGGATATGGGTTGCCCCGTGGGACATTGCCTCGTGGGACATTGCCCCGTGGGTGGCGGGGACGCGCGGGATCCCCGCGACCCGGGATGGAGCTAGTTGCCGGGGTCGGTGCGGCTGGTCACCGCACTCGGATCGCTGAGGTCGAAGTAGCGCCCCGGCTGGCCGAGCAGCACCGACAGCAGCCGGGCCTTGTCGCTGCTGCGGTCGACGCCGCCCCACAGCACCGAGCGGCCGTCGCGCAGCATCAGGGTGACCGATTCCTCGCTGGGAGCCGAGATCGCGCTCAGCTTCTGAACGACCTTGGGCGGCAGCGTCCCGGCCACCAGCGCCGCGGCCGCCGACGGCGCGCCCGATGCGGGCACCAGCAGCCGGGGCAGGCCCTTCGGCGCCGCCGAGACGGTCCGGAAGGCGACGTTGTCGCGGTCGACCAGCAGCACCGGTCCCCCACCGGCTCCCGGGTCGATCGGACGGTAGCCGATCGCGACCCGCTCGGTGACCCGGATCGTCACCGAGGACGGGTAGGACCTGCTCACCGTGACCGAGCGGATCGGGCCCACCGCGCTCAGCCGGGAGCTGACCGCGGCCAGGTCGAGCCGGGCCAGCGGGGTGCCGGTGCGGATGCCGGCCGCCGCCCGCACCTGCTCGACGGTCAGCACCCGGGTGCCGACCACGTTCACCGTGCGCACCCCCAGCACGCTGGAGAAGGCCATCAGCCAGACCAGCAGGGCCAGCACCAGGACGGCCGCAGCCAGGTAGGCCCAGCGCACCGGCCGGATCGAGCCCAGCCGCTCGGTCATGGCGCCGGTCATCGACCCGCCTCCGGCTCGCCGCGGGCGGCCAGCTCGGCCAGCAGGTCGGAGCACAGCAGGTGGACGTCACCGATCCCCATGGTCAGGATCAGGTCGCCCGGTTGCGCGAGCGTGGCCACCCGTCGCGCCACCGCATGCCAGTCCGGCTCGTAGACAACCTGGTTGGCGGGCAGCGGAACCTGCTCGGCGATCAATTCGCCGGTCACGCCCGGCAGCGGTTTCTCCCGGGCCGGGAAGATGTCCATCAGCACCGCCACATCGGCCAGCGCCATCGCCTGGCCGAACTCGCGGGCGAAGGTCTGGGTGCGGCTGTAGGTGCCGGGCTGGAAGATCGCGATCAGCCGGCCGGTGCCCGCCAGCACCCCGCGGGCGGCGGCCAGCTGGGCGTGCACCTCCGTCGGATGATGGGCGTAGTCGTCGTACACCCGCACCCCGGCCGCCTCGCCGTGGAACTCGAAGCGCCGCTGCACCCCGCCGAACTCGCGCCAGGCCCGGACAGCCTGCTCGGCCGGCACGCCCAGCTCCTGCGCGGCCGCCAGCGCGGCGGCCGCGTTCAGCGCCATGTGCCGCCCGACCAGCGACCCGATCCGGACGGCGGTGGCCTCCGGGCCCGCGCCGTGCACGGTGAACTCCACCGCGTCCGGCAGTTCCTGGATGTCACTGACCCGGATCTCGGCATCGGGCCCGGTTCCGTAACCGCGCACCCGGACGTCCCGGCCGCTATCCCGGGCTGCGCGGTCGCGGGCATAGTCGGCGATCCGGCGGGCGCCGGCATCGTCGGCGCAGTACAGCAGCAACCCGCCCGGCGCGATCCGGTCGACGAACTGCTCGAAGGCCCGGAACACCCCTTCCAGGTCGCCGTGGTTCTCCAGGTGGTCGGCCTCGACGTTGGTCAGCACCGCGATCTCGGGCCACAGCAGCAGGAACGAGCCGTCGCTCTCGTCGGCCTCGACCAGGAACAGCTCGCCGCTGCCGACCTGCCCGTTCACCCCGGTGCCGGCCAGGTTCGCCCCGATCGCGTAGGACGGATCCAGCCCGGCGGCCAGCGCCGCCGCGGTGAGCAGCGAGGTGGTGGTGGTCTTGCCGTGGGTGCCGGCGATCGCGACGCTGCGGGTGTCACCGATCATCGCGGCCAGGGCGGTGGCCCGGCGCAGTACCAGCAGGCCGCGTTCGCGGCCGGCCGCGAGCTCGAAGTGAGCCGGGTCGATGGCGGTGCTGTAGACGAGGGTGTCGCAGTGATCCAGGTGTTCGGCCGAGTGCCCGATCCAGATCTCGGCACCGAGGCCGCGCAGTTCGGCGACGAGAGCCGACTCGCGGTTCTCGCAACCGGTCACCGGAACGCCCCGGGCCAGCATGATCCGGGCCAGCCCGCTCATTCCCGAGCCGGCGATGCCCATGATGTGTACCCGGCCCAGCTCGCCGGCCGGTGGCACGATCTCGGTGGCCGCCGAGGACACCAGCGCGGCACCCGGCGCGACCCAGCCGGCCGGCCGGTCGTACTCGGCCTGCGAGCGGCTTGCCGGGTTGCCCGGGCCCGTTGGGTCAAGCGGCCCGGGAGTGCCGGCCGGGTCAGGAATGGTGCTCACGAGCCACCTCCAGCACGCAGCTGGCCAGCACCGTCCCGGCATCGCGGGCACCGGCCCGCCGGGCGGCGGCTGCCATCGCGGCCAGCCGCGGCGGGTCACCGAGCACGGCGGTCACGTTCTGGGCCACCCAGGCGGGGTCGAGGTTCTCGTCGGCAACCATCAACCCGCCGCCGGCCGCCACGATCGGCTCGGCGTTCAGCCGCTGCTCGCCGCCACGCAGCGGCAGCGGCACGTAACCGGCCGGCAACCCGACCGCGGTCAGCTCCGCGCAGGTCATCGCCCCTGAACGGCACAGCACGAAATCGGCGGCAGCGTAGCCGTCAGCCATCGCATCCAGATAGGGCAGCACCACGTAGGCCGGCTCGTCGGCGCCACGCTCCGGTGCGGCGATCGGGTTCTTGCCCCCGGCGATGTGCAACACCTGGATACCAGCCGCGGCCAGCGACCGCTG
>JAVEEO010000233.1 GCA_030840415.1 Pseudonocardiales bacterium
AGACAAGAAGTTGCATCGGAAACTGGTGCATACTTCCTAGGACGTCGCAACGGGATGCGCGTTATAAATATCCAGGAAGGGGGCGAGGGTCAATGACCAATCCTCGTCAACGTACAGAGTCTGAGCCCCTGCTGACTCCGTCAGAGGTGGCAACGCTCTTCCGAGTAGACCCCAAGACGGTTACTCGGTGGGCGAAGGCTGGCAAGCTTACCTCGATTCGCACGCTCGGCGGACACCGCCGTTACCGTGAGTCTGAAGTTCGCTCGCTGCTCGAGGGGAACACCAACACCCCTGCTGAGGTGTGATTCACCGACGCATCGTTCGGACGCCGCAGTTCCTACCGGAACTGCGGCGTTCGTCTTTTCCGGCACCGGCTCCGGACTAGCCTGAGGCCGTCCGGGCTCCGCTCACACCGGAGAACCGGCAGATCACAGACCCACCGAACGGGGGATCGCCATGTTGGACACCACCAAGGCATTCAACGGCTTCTCGGTCGACGACATCGACGCGGCCAGGACGTTCTACGGGCAGACCCTGCGGATCCCGCTGACCGAGGCCAACGGCATGCTGCACCTGCATTTCAGCCCGGGCCACGACACCCTGGTGTATCCGAAGGGCGACCAGCACGTGCCCGCCGAGTTCACCATCCTGAACTTCCCGGTGGACGACATCGAGTCGGCGGTCGAGGAACTCGAGGGTCTAGGTGTGACGTTCGAGCAGTACCCCGGCGTGGACGCCCGCGGCATCTTCCGGCGCGGTGGCCCCTTGATCGCCTGGTTCAAGGATCCGGCCGGCAACATCCTGTCGGTGCTGCAGCCGGACTGAATCCCTTCGATCGCTCGGGTGCGCCGGTCCGGTCAGCCGCCGAGGACGCCGTCGGCCCGCAGCTCGGCCAGCCGCTCGGCGCGATAGCCGAGTTCGGTGAGCACCTGGTCGGTGTCGGCACCGCAGGCCGGTGGCGGGCCGGCCACCGCGGCCGGGGTGACGCTGAACCGTGGCACCGGCCCGGCGACCGGCACCCCGGCAACCTCGACGTAGGCCCCGCGCGCCCGGTTCTGCCGGTAGTGCGGCGCCTCGCCCAGGGTCAGCACCGGAGCCACGCAGGCGTCGGTGTCGGCGAACAGCTCCGCCCACTCGTCCCGCGGCCGGCCGGCGAAGATGCCGGCCAGCAGATCGGTCAGCTCCACGGTGCGGGCCGGGTCCATCGGCGACGGGGTACCGGCCGGGTCCAGTCCGAGGGTGGCCAGCAGGGTGTTCCAGAACTTCGGCTCCAGGGCGCCGACCGCGACGTACCCGCCGTCCGAGCAGGCGTAGCAGCGGTAGTTCGGCGCGCCGCCGTTGAAGATGTTGGCCTCCCGCTCGTCGCGCCACTGCCCGTGGCCGTGCAGGGTGCGCACCATGGTCGCCAGGTAGGCCGCTCCGTCGACCATCGAGGCATCCACCACCTGCCCGGCGCCGGTGGACCGGGCGCTCAGCACGGCGGCCAGCAACCCGACGGCCAGCGACATCGCGCCGCCCCCGAAGTCGCCCACGTAGTTCGCCGGCGGCAGCGGCGGCCCGGCCGCCGGGCCGATGCCGTGCAGCAGGCCCGACACCGCCAGGTAGGTGATGTCATGGCCGGCGGTGCGCGCCAGCGGACCGTCCTGGCCCCAGCCGGTCATCCGGCCGTAGACCAGCTTCGGATTGCGGTGCAGGGCCGCCTCCGGCCCGATCCCCAGCCGCTCGGCCACCCCCGGCCGGAACCCCTCGATCAGCACGTCGACGCCGGCGATCAGGTCCAGTGCCACCTCGGCGGCCTCGGGCCGGCGCAGATCAAGTGCCACCGACCGGCGGCCGCGCCCGAGCGGGCCGCCCGGTCCGAGGATGGTGGACAGCACGTCGGTGCCTGGGGAGATCCGGTCGATCCGCAGCACATCGGCACCCAGATCGGCCAGCAGCATCCCGAGGAACGGCACCGGGCCGATCGCCGGCAGTTCCAGGACCCGAATTCCGTTCAGCGGGCCGGGCATCGGCGCCCCCGTCCGGCATCGGGTGGCGAGTACGGCATCAGAACGTCTCGCCGTTCTCGGCCTTCTTGGCCAGCAACGCCGGTGGGCTGAATCGCTCGCCGTAGCGCTCGGCCAGCTGCTCGGCCCGGGCCAGGAAACCGGCCGGGCCGGTGCCGGTATCGCCCCGGTAGCCGTTGACATACTGCAGCACGCCGCCGGTCCAGGGCGGGAAGCCGATGCCCATTATCGACCCGATGTTGGCGTCGGCGACGGTGTTGAGCACCCCTTCTTCCAGGCATCGCACCGATTCCACCGCCTCGGCGAACAGCATCCGCTCCTGCAGCTCGACGAGGTCGCGCTCGGCCGGGTCGCCCTGCAGCGGGAACTCCTCGGCCAGCCGGGGCCAGAGGCCGACCCGCTTGCCGGTCTCGTCGTAGTCGTAGAAGCCGGCACCGCGCAGCCGGCCCGGGCGGCCGAGGGCGAGCATCCGGTCCACCACCGCCTCGCCCGGATGGGCGGCCAGGCTGCCGCCGGCGGCTTCCACCGCTGCCCGGGCCTCGTCGCGGATCTTGGCGAACAGCTCCATGTTCAGCTCGTCGGCCAACTGCAGGGCACCCACTGGGTAGCCGGCCTGGCTGGTGGCCTGCTCGATGGTGGCCGGGTGCACCCCTTCGCCGAGCATGGCCAGCGCCTCGTTGACGAAGGTGCCGATCACCCGGCTGGTGAAGAACCCGCGGCTGTCGTTGACCACGATCGGGGTCTTCTTGATCTGGCGGGCGAAGTCCAGCGCCCGGGCCAGGGCCGCGTCCGAGGTCTGCTCGCCCCGAATGATCTCCAGTAGCGGCAGCTTGTCGACCGGCGAGAAGAAGTGCAGCCCGATGAAGTCCTGGCCGCGGCGAACCCCTTCGGCCAGCGCGGTGATCGGCAGCGTCGAGGTGTTCGAGCCGAGCAGCGCGTCCGGTGCCACCACCGGCTCCACCTCGGCGAACACCTGCTGCTTGAGCCGGGCGTTCTCGAACACCGCCTCGACGACCAGGTCGCAGCCGGCGAGGTCGGCCACCGAGTCGGTCGTGGTGATCCGGGCCAGCACCTCCTCGCGTTCGGCCGCGGACATCCTGCCCCGCGCGACCGCCTTGTCCAGCAGGGTGCGGGAGTAGTCCTTGCCCTTCTCCGCGGCTGCCAGCGAGACGTCGCGCAGCACCACCTCGAGGCCGTTGCGTGCCGCCACGTAGGCGATGCCGGCACCCATCATGCCGGCGCCGAGGACCGCCACCCGGCTGGCCGGCCGCGGCGGGTGGCCGGCCGGCCGGCTGGCCCCGGAGTTGATGGCGTTCAGGTCGAACCAGAACGCGGAGATCATGTTCTTGGCGACCTGGCCCCGTACCAGGTCGGTGAGGTAGCGGGTCTCGATCCGCAGCGCGGTGTCGACGTCGACCTGGCTGCCCTCGACCGCGGCCGCCAGGATGTGATGCGGGGCCGGCATCGGCGCGCCCTTGAGCTGCTTGCGCAGGTTGGCCGGGAAGGCCGGCAGCATCGCGGCGAACGACGGGTTGGCCGGGGTGCCGCCGGGGATCTTGTAGCCCTTGCGGTCCCAGGGCTGGGCCGGTGCCGGATTGGCGGCGATCCAGCGCCGGGCCGCGGCCAGCAGCTCGTCGGGGGTGGCGGCCAGCTCGTCGACGATGCCGGTCTCGACCGCCTGGGCGGGCCGCAGCCGCTGGCCCTTGAGCAGCAGCTTGGTCAGGGCGTCGGCGATGCCGAGCATCCGGACGGTGCGGACCACGCCGCCCCCGCCCGGCAGCAGCCCCAGGGTGACCTCCGGCAGGCCGAACTCGACTTTTTTCTGGTCAGGGCTGGGCTCCAGCGCGATCCGGTGGTGGCAGGCCAGCGCGATCTCCAGGCCGCCGCCCAGCGCGGTGCCGTTCAGCGCCGCGACCACCGGCCGGGGGTAGGTCTCCAGCCGGCGCAACAGCGCCTTGAGCCGCTCGGCGGCGGCGAAGAACTCGGCCGCGGTCTCGTCGGTGACCGCGCTGAGCAGCCGCAGGTCGCCACCGGCGAAGAAGGTGTCCTTGGCCGAGGTCAGGATCACCCCGGCGATCTCGTCCTGCTCGTCGTAGAGCCGGTCGATCACCGGGCCGAGCGAGTCCTGGAAGGTCTGGTTCATGGTGTTGGCACGCTGGTCGGGATCGTCCATCGTCAGCGTCACGATGCCGTCGTCGTCGCGGCTCCAGCCGATCATGCCGGTGCTGGTCGTCATCAGATCCGCTCCACGATGGTGGCCACGCCCATGCCGCCGCCGACGCAGAGGGTGGCCAGTCCGTAGCGCTGGTCGCGCCGTTCCAGCTCGTCGATCAGCGTCTGCAGGATCATCGCCCCGGTGGCGCCCAGCGGGTGCCCGAGCGCGATCGCGCCGCCATTGACGTTGACCTTCTCGGCGGGGACGTCCAGGTCCCGCAGGAACTTCAGCACCACCGCGGCGAAGGCCTCGTTGACCTCGAACAGCTCAATCTGCTCGACGTCCAGGCCGGCCTTGGCCAGCGCCTTGCGGGCTGCTGGCGCCGGGCCGGTCAGCATGATGGTGGGTTCCTGGGCCACCACCCCGGTCGCCACGATCCGGGCCCGTGGCCGCAGCCCGAGCTCGGTGCCGGCCTGCTCGCTGCCGATCAGCATCAGCGCCGCCCCGTCCACGATGCCGGAGGAGTTGCCGGCGGTGTGCACGTGGTTGATCCGCTCCACCCAGTGGTATTTCTGCTGGGCCACCGCGTCGAAGCCGCCCAGCTCCCCGACGCCCTCGAACGAGGGTGGCAGCTTGCCCAGCGTCTCGACGGTGGTGCCGGGCCGGGGGAACTCGTCGTGGTCGAGCAGGGTGAGCCCGTTGCGGTCGCGGACCTGAACCAGCGACCGGCCGAACGCGCCATCGGCCTGCGCCTTGGCGGCCTTGGTCTGGGAGTCGGCGGCGAAGGCGTCCACGTCGGCGCGGCTGAAGCCCTCCAGGGTGGCGATCAGGTCGGCGCTGATGCCCTGCGGAACGAAGCTGGTGGCGTAGGCGGTCTCGGGATCCATCGCCCAGGCGCCGCCGTCGGAGCCCATCGGAACCCGCGACATCGACTCCACGCCGCCGGCCAGCAACAGGTCCTCCCAGCCGGAGCGCACCTTCTGGGCGGCCAGGTTGACCGCCTCCAGCCCGGAGGCGCAGAACCGGTTGACCTGGACGCCGGCGCCGGAGGTGGTCAGGCCGGCGGCGAGGGCGGCGGTCCGGGCGATCACCGCGCCCTGGTCGCCGATCGGCGACACCACCCCGAGGATCACGTCCTCGATCCGGGCCGGGTCCAGGCCCGGATTGCGTCGCTGGAGCTCGGTGATCAGGCCGACCAGCAGCGAGACCGGCTTGGCCTCGTGCAGCGAACCGGTCTGCTTGCCCCGACCGCGCGGGGTACGGATCGCGTCGTAGACGTATGCCTCGGTAGTCATCAGCGCTCACTATTTCCTCTGGGGGCCGACTCTAGTTACTACACGGTAACCGTCTGCCCGGCGATGCGCGGGACCGGTTGAGGCCCGCTCAGCCCAGCAGGCCCGGCAGCTGGTCCAGCACTGCCAACCAGGCCGGCGAGGTGGGGTCGACCAGGCCGAAGTGACCGCCGGGCACCTCGAGCAGGTCGGCGTCCGCACCGGCGGCCCGGGCCGCCCGGACGTAGTCGGCGCTCTGTGCGAAGGGCACCGTGTCGTCGTCGCGGGCGTGCAGGCAGCGCACCGGAACCGGCAGTGGCAACCACTGCCGCGGGCTGGCCAGCCGGTAGCGCTCGGGCACCTGGTCGGGCAGGCCGCCCAGGAACCGGGCCGCCGCGCCGGTGCCGAGTTCGTCGGCGGCTGCCTGGACCAGATTGAGCACGCCGGCCTGGCTGATCACCCCGGTCAGCCGGACCCGGAGGTCGGCGCCGGGGGCTCCGGGAGGCAGCCCAGGCCGGCCGGCCGCCCAGGTGGCCAGCTGGCCGCCCGCCGAATGCCCGATCGCCACCACCCGGTCGCAGTCAAGCTGCAGCCCAGGGTTCGCGGTAGCCAGCTCGGCGAGCAGGTCGATGCCGGCCGCCACGTCGTCCAGGGTGGCCGGCCAGCCGCCGCCGTTGCCGACCCGGCGGTACTCCAGGTTCCAGGCGGCCCACCCCCGGGCGGCCAGGTCGGCGGCCAGCGGCGCGCCCCAGTCGGCGGCGTACCGGGCCTTCCAGAAGCCGCCATGGATCACCACCACGGTGCCCGGACGACGCGGGCCGGCCGGCAGGTACAGCTCGCCGTACTGGGACTCGTCGCTGCCGTAACGGTGCCGGGTCGGCACGATGTTCACGGCGTCGGCGTCGTTGGGCACAGCGGCAGTCTGCCCTGTGCCAGGCTGGGGTGCATGAAGGTGGCGGTGCTGTCGGACACCCACGCGCCCCGGTTCTGGAAGTCCTGCCCGCCGGCGGTCGCGCGGCTGCTGGACCATGCCGAGGTGATCCTGCACGCCGGGGACGTCTGCACCCCGGACGTGCTCGACGAGCTGTCGCAGTGGGCGCCGGTGCACGCGGTGCGGGGCAACAACGATGGCATCGACGTGGCCGAATGGGGCGCCCCGGACACCCTGACGCTGGAGCTGGCCGGGCTGCCGGTGGCGATGGTGCACGACAGCGGTGCCTCGTCCGGCCGGCCGGCCCGGCTGCGGCGCTGGTTCCCCGACGCCCGGCTGGTGGTGTTCGGCCATTCGCACATCCCGCTGAACGAGGCGCACGACGGTCAGCGGATCTTCAATCCCGGCTCGCCCACCGACAAGCGGCGCCAGCCCCGGGGCACCGCCGGGCTGCTGGTGATCGACGATGGCGAGCTCGTCTCCGCAGACATCGTGGCGGTCACCTGACGCGCGCTCGCTCGACGTTTTGCCCGCCTGCGTAACTTCGCGAATTTGGCGTCGTTTGTAGGTGTACTCCGGTGCCGCGGGCACCCCCCGAGCAACACATTCAGGAGCACGGAATGAACCTCTCCAAGATTGCCGGGGCCGCCGCGGGCGCGGTGCTCGCAGCGGGTGCCGCCGGCGTTCTCGCCATGCCGTCGGCCAGTGCCACCCCGGGCAGCTGTTCCGACGGCGGCACGGGCCGCGCCAGCACCTGGGTGGTGTGCACCTCGGGCACCGGCAGCTACTACGCCCACGTGCAGTGCGCCGACCAGGTACACGGTTACAGCGGTTGGTACAACGGCAGCACGGTGGGCATCGGCAGCAGGTCGTCGGTGACCTGCCCGCTGCAGGGCGGCGTGCAGTGGTCTGTCATCAGCGTCTTCAGCTACGAGGCCTAGACATCACAGCTGGCGGCCTCCCCCGCTGGCCCCATGATCGCCGGGCATAGCAGACTGGACCCATGACGCGCTTCGGAATCTTCGTACCGCAGGGCTGGCGAATGGACCTGGTCGGGATCGGCGACCCGGTGCAGCAGTGGGAGGCGATGACCGCGGTCGCCAAGGCCGCCGATGCCGGCTCGTGGGACTCGATCTGGCTCTACGACCACTTCCACACCGTCCCGAGGCCCTCGACCGAGACGACCTTCGAGTGCTGGACGGCCACCGCGGCGCTGGCCCGCGACACCCGCCGGGTGAACATCGGCCAGATGGTCGGCTGCAACGGCTACCGCAACCCGTCGCTGTACGCCAAGATCTCCTCCACCGTGGACGTGGCCAGCAACGGCCGGCTGTACGCCGGGATCGGGGCCGGCTGGTACGAGCATGAGTGGAAGGCCTATGGCTACGAGTGGCCGGAGCTCAAGGACCGGATGGGTGCCTTCCGCGAGGCCGTGCAGATCGTGCACGGCATGTGGACCGAGGACGAGTTCGTCTTCAGCGGCAAGTACTACTCGGTCGACAAGCCGATCAACGAGCCGAAGGGCGTCCGGCAGCCGCACCCGTCGCTGTGGATCGGCGGCGGCGGCGAGAAGGTCACCCTGAAGCTGGTCGCCCAGTACGGCGACGCGGCCAACGTCGGTGGCGGCGACCCGGCGACCATCACCGACAAGCTGGCGATCCTCCGCCAGCACTGCGAGGCGGTCGGCCGGGACTACGCCGAGATCATCAAGTCCACCAACCTGAACGTGTTCCCGCTCGACGCCGGCGAGGACCCGGTGGCGGCGACCGAGAAGGCTCGCGGTGGCATCGACTTCGACGAGTTCTCGGCCAACACCGTGATCGGCACCGAGGACGAGATCGCGTCCCGGGTCGACGCGGCGCTGCAGGCCGGCGCCGACTACATCATCTTCTACGTGCCGGGCGTTGCCCACGACCTGGACCTGGTGGCCCGGGCGGAGGGGATTGCCCGCCGCTTCGGCTGACCGGCACCTCGTTCGCCGGGGCCGGTCGGCCCCGGATTCACAGCATGAACTTGGCGTACGGCTCTTGTCTGGCGCCTGGTTAGCAAATACGGTCATGCCGTTCGAGCTGCGCGCTGTCTCACAAACGCCTCGAACGCCGTTCGCGGAACATCCGGGTGACCCCCGCCCCGGAGGAGCGTGGTGCGGCAGCGCAGCCGGCGAGTTCAGCTCACCCTGCACACGGCCTTACCAGGAAG
>JAVEEO010000279.1 GCA_030840415.1 Pseudonocardiales bacterium
CCGCCCCGGCGCGGTCCGGGTGGCCGCCGAGGAGGAGGCCCGCCGGGTGCTGCCGGTGATCGGTGAGCTGGCCGCCGCGGGCCTGACGGTCAGCGTCGACACCTACCGGGCCTCGGTGGCCGAGCAGGCGCTGGCCGCCGGCGCCCGGATCGTCAACGACGTCTCCGGCGGCCTGGGCGATCCGGACATGGCCCGGGTGGTGCGCGACGCCGGCTGCCCCTGGGTGCTGATGCACTGGCGGGGCCACTCGGCCGACATGGCGGCGCTGGCCTCCTACGACGACGTGGTCGCCGACGTGCGCACCGAGCTGCTGACCCGGGTGGACGAGGCGCTGGCCGCCGGGGTGGCCGCCGGCCAACTGGTGCTCGACCCGGGCCTGGGCTTCGCCAAGAAGGCCGGCCACAACTGGGCCCTGCTGGCCCACCTGGAGGCTTTCACCGACACCGGCCTGCCGGTGCTGATCGGCTCGTCCCGCAAGTCGTTCCTGGGGTCGCTGCTGGCCTGGGAGGACGGCACCGTCCGGCCGACCTCCGGACGCGAGGCGGCCACCACCGCGCTCACCCTGTTCGCCGCGCTGAACGGTGCCTGGGGAGTGCGGGTGCACGAGGTGGCGCCCAACGTCGACGCCGCGCGAGTGGCCGCCGCGATCCGGGCGGCCCGATGACCGGGACGGCACCGGCCGGGCCGGGACCCTCCGGATCGGGACCCTCCGGATCGGGATCGCCCGACCGGATCAGCCTGACCGGCCTGCGGGTGCGCGGCCACCACGGGGTGTTCGACTTCGAGCGGGCGGACGGCCAGGACTTCGTGGTGGACGTCGAGCTCGAACTCGACACCCGGACCGCCGCCGCCACTGACCAGCTGGCCGACACGGTGCACTACGGCGAGCTGGCCGAGGCGCTGGCCGGCGTGATCGCCGGCGAGCCGGTGAACCTGCTGGAGACCCTGGCCGACCGGTTGGCCGGGGTGTGCCTGGCCGATGCCCGGGTGGCCGCCGCGACGGTCACGGTGCACAAGCCACAGGCCCCGATCCCGCTGCAGTTCGCCGACGTCGCGGTGACGATCCGCCGGACCGCGCCGGAGCAGGCCCGGGTGAGCGCTGAATGAGTGCGAATGAGTAGAGCGGTGCTCTCGATCGGCTCCAACCTCGGCGACCGGATGGCCCACCTGCGCTCGGCCGTCGCGGCCCTGTCGCCGTACCTGACGGCGGCGTCGCCGGTGTTCGAGACCCCGCCGTGGGGTCCGGTGGCCCAGCAGCCGTTCTACAACGCCGTGCTGCTGGTCAGCGATCGGGCCGCCGGCCCCGCCGACTGGCTGAGCCGGGCCCAGGCCTGCGAGCAGGCGGCCGACCGGGTCCGCGAGCAGCGCTGGGGGCCGCGCACCCTGGACGTGGACGTGATCACCGTCGACGAGGTGCGCAGCGACGATCCGGAGCTGACCCTGCCACACCCGCGGGCCGCCGAGCGGGCCTTCGTCCTGGTGCCGTGGTGGTCGGTCGACCCCGAGGCGCAGCTGCCCGGCCGCGGGTCGGTGCTGGAGCTGATGCAGGCGCTGCCCGCCGACGAGGTGGCCGCGGTGCGGCTGCTGCCGGCGGCGGAGCTGTGGCCATGATGCGCCGGACCAACGTCGCCGACCTGCTCGTCCCGTTGCTGCTCACCGCCGGCCTGGTCTACGCCCTGCTGCGGATCGGCTACGAGTCACTGCCGCCGTTCCAGTGGTTCATCGCGGTGCCGCCGGCGGCCCTGGCGGTTGCCGAGCTGGTGGTCGCCCGCCGGGTACGGGCGGCAGTCCGGCACCAGCCGCAGGCCAGGCCGATGACGGCGCTGGCGATCGCCCGGGCGGTGGCGCTCGGCAAGGCCAGTGCCCTGGTGGCGGCGGTGCTCGCCGGTGCCGCGGCGGCCCTGGTGGTCAAGCTGCTGCCTTCGGCGGGAGAGCCGAACACCGCCGGTTCCGACCTGCGGGTCGGCTACCTGCTGCTGGCCGTCAGCGCGGTGCTGCTGGTCGCCGGGCTGGTACTGGAACGCGCCGGCATCGACCCGGGACACCGTCCCGGCTGAGCCGGCCGCCCGCAACCCGAAGCCGGACGACCCACCACAATATGAGCAATCGGCACCTGGCCGGGCCGGGGGCGCCGTGCTGTCCTACACTCCCGATATGCCACGCCTTGCCGGGTCCTGGACGTCTGGCGGTGGGGCGCGCACCGCGCTGCTGGTACTCGCCTGCGGGCTCGGAGTGGCGGCCCTGTGCCTGCTGGTCTTCGGCACCAGCCAGCGCCAGTTGCAGCTGGGAGTGCTGCTCGGGCTGTGGGCCGGCCTGATCGCCGCTTGCCTGCAGGTCTTCGGCAGGGCCGAGCAGCCCGAGGCGGAGCCGGCCCGGGAGCTGGCCGAGGCCCGGGCGGTGGAACTGCACGAGGCTCAGCTCGAGGTGGTCGCCCGGCAGCAGGAACAGCTCGAAGCGGCCCGGCAGGCCTATTTCTCCTCCGAGCTGGAGCTGCGCCGATTCAGCGAGCAACAGCTGACCCGGGAGGCCGGTGCCCGGCAGGATTCGGAGCACCGGCTGCAGGCCGCGCTGGGACGCGAGGTCGAGCGGGTGCTGCTCGAGCAGTTGGGCTCGCTGCGCGAGGAGGTGGCCGCGCTGCGCGCCGAGGTGGTCGAGAAGCTCGGCGGTCAGCTGCGGCTGGAGCGGATCGAGACCACCCGGGTGATCGGATCGGACCTGGAGGCGCTGCAGCACGAGATCCGCCGGTTGGCGGCCGCCAGCACCGAGGGCATCGCCGCCCCGGTGCGAGCTGCCGCACCGTCGAGCCGGCCGGAGCACCAGGGCTCCCGCGACATCGTCGACGCCGAACTGGTGGAGTTCCCGCCGCCGGCCACCGAGCTGCCCGTGGTGCCGGCGACCCGTACCGGGCAACCGGCGACCCGTACCGGGCAACCGGCGACCCGGCCCGCCGACCCGTTCGCCGAGCTGCCCCGGCTGAGTCCGCTGCAGGCCGACCTGGACCTGATCCCGGACTCCCCGCCAGCCGCCGGAACCGACGAGCAGCGGGCCGGCCGGCGCCGCGCCCCGGAGCCCGAGCGGCTGGCCGACGACCCGCGCTACCAGGGCCGGCGCCGGGCCGACGGATCGCCGGCGGACCGGTTCGCCAGCCTGGAGAGCTAGCACCCGGACGGCCGCCCGCTCAGCTGTCGCCGGCGAACCACCGGCTGGCTGCGTGTTCGCCGTTCGCCGAACCGTGCCGGCCGGCGGCGTCGGCGCCCAGCCGGTCGGCCAGCGACCGCACCGTGGAGTCGAGGTCGACCCCGGTCTGGTCGGCCAGCAGGTACACCAGGTAGGCCAGCTCGGACAGCCCGGGCTGCCAGTCCGGCGGAACCCGGAACGGCCGCCGGCCGCCCTCGGTCGCGGCACTGGTCAGCTCGGCCAGCCTGCCCAGCGCGGCGCTCGCCTGCAGCAGCAGGGCCGGTGCGGTGCTGTGCGAACCGGCCTGGTCGGCGGCACGGGCGACGGTGGCCTGGAGATCGCTCACAGCCGCAGAACCTAACCGACCGGCCTCCGATCCGCCCGCTGACGCGGCCGTCGCCACGCCACCCCGCCCCCGGGTGCCGACCTCACCGGGCGCGGCCTGCCTACTAGGCTCTAGCCGTGATCCAGTCCGGCAACGCCCCGCGGTTGCGGGTGGCGGTCGTGGGGATCGGCCGGGTCGGGTCGGTGCTGGGTGCCGCGCTCGGCCGGGCCGGGCACCAGTTGGTGGCCGGCACCGGGGTGAGTGCTGAGTCCCAGCGGCGGGCCGCCCGGCTGCTGCCCGGCGTGGCCCTGATGCCGGCCGACGAGGCGGTGGGGCAGGCCGATCTGGTGCTGCTCACCGTCCCCGACAGCGAGCTGGCCGGGTTGATCTCCGGACTGGCCGCCACCGGCGCCTGGCAGACCGGCCAGCTGGCGGTGCACACCTCCGGCGCCAACGGTGTCGCGATCTTCGACCCGGCCACCGCCGCCGGGGTGGTCGGCATGGCGCTGCACCCGGTGATGACCTTCGCCGGCCGCCCGGAGGATCTGCAGCGCCTGGACGGTGCCGCGTTCGGCGTCACGGCGCCCGAGGAGTTCCGTCCGGTCGCCGAGACCCTGGTGATCGAGCTGGGCGGTGAGCCGGTGTGGGTGCCCGAGTCGGCCCGGCCGGGCTATCACGCGGCCCTGTCCATGGGTTCCAACCACCTGGTGACCCTGGTGAACGACTCCCGCGACGTGCTGGCCGCGGCCGGGGTGGAGAACCCGACCCGGCTGCTGGCGCCGCTGCTGTCGGCGTCGCTGGACAATGCGCTGCGGCTGGCCGACGACGCACTGACCGGCCCGGTGTCCCGCGGTGACCGGGGCACCCTGGAGGCCCACATCCACGCCCTGCGGGGCACCGCCTACCTGCAGCCGTACCTGGCGATGGCGCTGCGCACCATGCAGCGCGCGCACGCCGCCGGCCGGCTGACCCGGCAGCAGTGCGCCGACCTGCTCGAGGGCATCGACGAGGCCGAGGGCGACGAGGCCGAGGGCGATCAGGCCGAAGGCGGCAGCCGGTGACCGAGCTGGTCCGTACCCGCGCCGAGCTGGCCGCGGCCCGATCCCGGCTGGCCGAACGGCTCGGCCCGGACGACTGCCTGGGCCTGGTACCCACCATGGGTGCCCTGCATGCCGGTCACCTGGCGCTGTTCGACGCCGCCCGGGCCGGCTGTGCCGCGGTGGTCGCCAGCATCTTCGTCAACCCGATGCAGTTCTCCCAGGCCACCGACCTGGCCCGGTATCCGCGCCGGCTGGCCGAGGACCTGGCGCTGTGCGAGCAGCACGGGGTGGACCTGGTGTGGGCACCGGACGAGGCGGAGATCTACCCGGACGGGCCGGTCCAGGTCTGGGTGACCGCCGGTGCGCTGGCCGACCAGCTGGAGGGCCCGAACCGGCCCGGTCACTTCGACGGGGTGCTGACGGTGGTCACCAAGCTGTTCGCCGCCGTCCGGCCCGACCGCGCCTACTTCGGCGAGAAGGACTACCAGCAGCTGATGCTGATCCGGCAGCTGGTGCGCGACCTGGGGCAGCCGGTGCGGGTGGAGGCGGTGCCGACCGTCCGGGAACCCGACGGGCTGGCGCTGTCGAGCCGTAATGTGCTGCTGTCGCCGTCCGAACGCGACAGCGCCCGGGCCCTCAGCGCAGCGCTGATGGCCGGCCGGGACGCCGCCGGACCTGCCGCGGCGGTGCTGGCCGCCGCCCGCGCGGTGCTGGCCGAGGCCGTTGGAGTGGATGTGGAGTACCTGGAACTGCGCGATCCCCTGCTGGCCCCGCCGCCGGCCGCCGGCCCGGCCCGGTTGCTGGTGGCGGCCCGGGTCGGCTCGGTCCGGCTGATCGACAACGTCGCCGTCGAGCTGGCCGCTGACGGGTCGGGCCGATGACCGGACCGGGTCGATGAGCCTGCCGCGGCGGCTGCTGGCGCCGGCACCGGGCTGGATCGTCGAGACAGACGTGGTGGTGGTGGGTTCCGGGATCGCCGGGCTGACCACCGCATTGCGGATCGCCGCCGGCCCGGTGGGTTCGGACGCGGGCCGGCAGGCCGGTTCCGGACTGAGGGTGCTGGTGGTGACCAAGGACGTGCTGGCGGCCGGTTCCACCCGGTGGGCGCAGGGCGGCATCGCCGCGGCACTGGGCCCGGACGACACCGCCGCGGCGCACCTGGCCGACACCCTGGTGGCCGGGGTCGGCCTGTGCGACGTCGAGGCGGTCCGGGTGCTGGTCGACGAGGGGCCGCAGGCGGTCCGGGAGCTGATCGAGCTCGGGACCCGCTTCGACCGGACCAGCACCGGCGAGCTGTCCCTGACCCGCGAGGGCGGCCACCACGCCGACCGGATCGCCCATGCCGGCGGGGACGCCACCGGAGCCGAGATCGAGCGGGCGCTGGTCGCCGCGGTGCTGGCCACCCCGGGCATCGAGGTGATCGAGCACGCCCTGGTGCTGGACCTGTTGCCGACCGCGGCCGGTGGGGCCGGCGCGGTCACCCTGCACGTGATGGGCGAGGGGCAGCTCGACGGCGTCGGAGCGGTCCGGGCCCGGGCCTTCGTGCTGGCCACCGGAGGCATCGGCCAGGTCTATGCCGCGACCACCAATCCGCCCGTCTCCACCGGGGACGGGGTGGCGGCGGCGCTGCGGGCCGGGGCGGTGGTCCGCGACCTGGAGTTCGTGCAGTTCCATCCGACCGTGCTGTGGCTCGGCGGCGGCGCGGCCGGCCAGCAGCCGCTGGTCAGCGAGGCGGTGCGCGGCGAGGGCGCCTTCCTGGTCGACGAGGCCGGCACCCGCTTTATGCGGGGCCAGCACGAGCTGGCCGACCTGGCACCGCGCGACGTGGTGGCCAAGGCGATCCTGCGCCGGATGCGGGAGACCGGTGCCGAGCACGTGTGGCTGGACGCCCGGCATTTCGGCGCGGAGAAGTGGCGGGTCCGGTTCCCCACCATCCTGGCCACCCTGACCTCGCTGGGGCTGGACCCGGTGAGCCAGCTGATCCCGGTCGCGCCGGCCTGCCACTACGCCTCCGGCGGAATTGCCACCGACCTGACCGGCCGCACCTCGGTCGCCGGGCTGTACGCCTGCGGCGAGGCGGCCTGCACCGGGGTGCACGGCGCCAACCGGCTGGCCTCGAACTCGTTGCTGGAAGGGCTGGTGTTCGGCCGGCGGATCGCCGACGACGTGCTGAGCACCGTGCCGGCCGGCACGCCACTGGTCGACCTGGGCATCGACGTGCGCGGCATGGGCGTGGCCGCGGCCGGCATCCGGCACGCGCTGCAGCAGGAGATGTCGGCCGACGCCGGGGTGATCCGGGACGCCGCGGGGCTGGGCCGGGCGGCCGGCAGCCTGCAGAAGCTGGCCGCCCAGCGCACCAGCGATCCCCGTACCGAGTCGTGGGAGGCCACCAACCTGCTGACGGTGGCCTCCGCCCTGGTGGCCGCGGCCGGCCGCCGGGCCGAGACCCGCGGTTCCCACTGGCGCGAGGACTACCCGGAGCCGGACGAGGACTGGTGCGGCCACCTCGACCTGCGGCTCGGCCCGGACGGCACCATCACCACCGACTTCGTCGCCATCCCTTCGAGTGCCATCCCTACGACCGGAGGACCGGGCCATGCGTGACTCGATCGACCCCGCGATACTGTCCGCCCTCGACACCGCCGGCCTGGACGTCGCGCTGATCGCCGACCTGGTGGACCGGGCGCTGGCCGAGGACCTGGCCGACGGCCCGGACGTCACCACGGCGGCCACCGTCGCCGCCGGTCAGGTCGGCGTGGTCGAGGCGGTGCCCCGCGAGGCCGGGGTCGTCGCCGGGCTGCCCGTGGCCGGCTACGTCTTCGCGGCGGTCGGCCAGGGCCGGGTGCGGGTCGAGTTGTCGGCCGTCGACGGCGACATCGTGCGTCCGGGCCAGGTGCTGCTCAGCGCGTCCGGGCCGGTCCGGGACCTGCTCACCGCGGAGCGGACGGCGCTGAACCTGCTCACCCACCTGTCCGGGGTGGCCACCCTGACCAGGATCTGGACCGACACCATCCGGGGTTCCGGCGCCCGGATCCGGGACACCCGCAAGACCCTGCCGGGGCTGCGGGCGCTGCAGAAGTACGCGGTGCGCTGCGGCGGCGGCCTGAACCACCGGATGTCGCTGTCGGACGCGGCGCTGATCAAGGACAACCACATCGCCGCCGCTGGGTCGGTGACCAAGGCCTTCGAACTGGTCCGCGCGGCCGCCCCGCAACTGCCGCTGGAGATCGAGGTCGACACCGTCGCGCAGTGCGAGGAGGCGATCGGGGCCGGTGCCGAGCTGATCCTGCTCGACAACATGAACCTGGCCGACCTGCGCAGCTGCGTGGCGCTGGCCGCCGGCACCGGTGGCCGGGTCAAGCTGGAGGCCTCGGGCGGCCTGAACCTGCAGGTGGCCGCCGCCGTCGCCGGTACCGGCGTGGACTACCTGGCGGTCGGTGCGCTGACCCATTCGGCGCCGGTGCTCGACATCGGCCTGGACCTCAAGGCCGGCTGGCGGCCGGACGCGACGGCGGGAGCTGAGGGCTGATGCTGCTGGCCATCGACATCGGCAACACCAACACGGTGCTCGGCGTCTTCGACGGCGACCGGCTGGTGCACTCGTGGCGGGTCAAGACCGATGCCCGCAACACCGCCGACGAGCTGATGCTCACCTACAAGGGCCTGCTGCAGGACGTGCCGGTGACCGCGATCTCGGGCTGCTCGACGGTGCCGGCGGCGCTACGCGAGCTGCGCGCGATGCTCGGCCGGTACTGGCCGGGAGTGCCCACCGTGCTGGTGGAGCCGGGGATCAAGACCGGGGTGGCGTTGCTGTTCGACAACCCCAAGGAGGTCGGCGCGGACCGGATCGTCAACACCCTGGCAGCCTTCTCGCTGGTCAACGGACCGGCCATCGTGGTGGACTTCGGCACCTCCACCAACTTCGACGTGGTCAGTGGCAAGGGGGAGTTCCTCGGTGGCGCACTGGCCCCGGGGATCGAGATCTCGCTGGACGCCCTGGCCGCCCGGGCCGCCCAGCTGCGCAAGGTGGAGCTGGTGGCCCCCCGGTCGCCGATCGGCAAGAACACCGTCGAGGCGTTGCAGTCGGGCATCCTGTACGGCTTCGCCGGCCAGGTGGACGGCCTGGTCCGGAGGATCGCGGCGAGCCTGGTGCCCGAGGCGCCGGGCTCGGTCGAGGTGATCGCCACCGGTGGGCTGGCCTCGCTGGTGGTCGAGCACTCCGAGACCGTCAACCGGCACGAGCCGGACCTGACGCTGCTCGGGCTGCGGCTGATCTTCGAACGCAACCAGTAGCGGGTAGGTCAGAGCCGGCGCTGCCAGAGCACCTCGGTGCGCTGGGGCAGCCGCACCACCGGCCCCTGCAGCTCGGCATGGCGTCCGATCAGGATCCGCAGCCGCTGGTCGATGGCATCCTGCTCCTCGCCGGGTCGGGTGATCACCCAGCTCCAGGTGTGGACCAGGTCGCGCAGCCCGGCGGCGCCGGCCAGCTGGTGCTCGGAGGGCACCACGGCCTCCTCGGCAGGACCGAACAGCTCGGGGTCCAGCGGGTCGAACCGGCCCGGCCCGGGCAGCCGGGGTTTGCGGGTCGCCCGGTAGAGCTCGCCCACCCACTCGACGTCGCGGTCCGGGATGTTCCAGAGCAGGCCGACCACCCCGCCGGGTCGTAGCACCCGGGCGATCTCCCGGTCGGCGTCCGGCCGGGAGAACCAGTGGAAGGCCTGGCCGGCCACCACCGCGTCGACCGAGCCGTCCGGCAGCGGGATGGCCTCGGCCCGTCCGGTCAGCGCCCGCACCTGAGGCAGCTGCCGGGCCAGCACGGCCAGCATGTCCGGATCGGGCTCGACGGCCACCACTTCCGCACCCCGGTCCAGCAGCAGCGCGGTCAGCTTGCCGGTGCCCGCGCCCAGGTCGAGAAACCGCCGCCGGTCCGGCGCCCCGGCCGGTCCGGCGGCCTGCTCCGGCCCGGTCGGGCCGCCCAGCACCAACTCCAGGGCGGCGGTGGGATAGGACGGCCGGGTCTGGTGGTAGCGGGCCGCCTCGGAGCCGAAGGACCGGGCGTACGCCGAGGTGGGCAGGTCGCGTTCGCCGGCCGGTGCCGTGTCGCTCATCTGCGTGACCCTAACCTCGACCGGCTTGCCGGGCGGTGCGGGGCGCCGGCCGCGAGCGGGCCGGCCGATAGGGTTGACCGGTGACCGACACGCCCGCTGCCAGTGATGCCGCCGACGACCTGCCCGAACAGGTCCGGATCCGGCGGGAGAAGTACGACCGGCTGATGGCCGATCCCGAGCGGGCCCCGTTTCCGGTAACCGTGGCCAGGACCCACACGCTGGCCCAGATCCGGGAGGCGTTTCCGGATCTGGACGCCGGTACCGAGACCGGCCACAAGGTGGGCGTGACCGGCCGGGTGATCTTCGTCCGCAATACCGGCAAGCTGTGCTTCGCGACCCTGCGGGAGAGCGGCGTCGAGCTGCAGGTGATGCTGTCGGCCGACCGGATCGGCGCCGAGGCGCTGGCCGCCTGGAAGTCCGACGTCGACCTGGGCGACCAGGTGTTCGTGACCGGTGAGGTGATCTCCTCCCGCCGTGGTGAGCTGTCGGTGCTGGCCGATCACTGGCGGATGACCGCCAAGGCGCTGCGGCCGCTGCCGGTGGCCCACAAGCCGATGAGCGAGGAGACCCGGGTCCGGCAGCGCTACGTCGACCTGATCGTGCGTCCCGAGGCCCGCCGAATGGTGTTGGTCCGGGCACAGGTGCTGGCCTCGATCCGCAGCACGCTGCACCGGCGCGGTTTCGTCGAGGTCGAGACGCCCATCCTGCAGTCCGTGCATGGCGGCGCGGCGGCCCGGCCATTTCAGACCCACCTCAATGCATTCGATCAGCCGATGTCCCTGAGAATCGCGCTCGAGTTATATCTCAAGCGCGCGGTAGTGGGTGGAATCGAACGTGTTTTCGAAATTGGCAAGACCTTCCGCAACGAAGGGATCGACTCCACCCATTCGGCGGAATTCACCATGCTCGAGGCGTACGAGGCCTACGGCGATTACAACTCGGTCGCCGAGTGGACGCGCGCCATCATTCTGGACGCCGCCGAGGCGGTCGGGGTCGAAACTCCACGCACGATCGACGGAGAAGATATCGATCTCGTTACGGAGTGGCGATGGGCGTCAATCTATGATCTAGTGTCCGCCGCCGTCGACGAATCTGTTACCCCCGACTCCGATGCATCGCGGCTGGTCGAGCTGGCGGCTCTTCGAAATGTCGCGCTCAAGCCGGAGTGGGGCGCTGGTGAGATAGTTCTCGAGTTATACGAAAAGTTGGTGGAACACACCTTAATTCAGCCTACCTTCGTCTGTGACTATCCGCGCTCGGTCCGGCCGTTGGCCCGGCCGCACCGCACCGATTCCCGCCTCGCCGAAGCCTGGGATCTTGTCATCGGTGGGGTCGAGATAGCTCCCGCCTACTCCGAATTGGCAGATCCGGTGGAGCAGCGGCGGGTGCTGATTGAGCAATCCCTGGCTGCCGCCGCAGGGGATCCGGATGCTATGGAGTTGGACGAGGACTTCTTGCAGGCACTCGAATACGGTATGCCACCGACCGGTGGAATGGGGCTCGGCATCGACCGGCTGATCGCTATGCTGACCGGAACCAGAATTAGGGAAACCATCCTATTCCCGCTTCTGAAGCCCCTCTAGCGCCGCCCTCCCCACACGAAAGTCCGGGGGGTGGTCCCGGCGTCGAGTGGCCTTGTCCACAACGGCGGCGTTTCGATATCTCATCGGCCCACCCATGATGCTTTAATGGTTGTGGGCGTAGTTGTATATCGCCCCAACGACTCTCCTCAGATTGGAACTCCCCATGGCCCAGAAGATCCAGGTTCTGCTTGTCGATGACCTAGACGGTGGAACTGCCACCGAGACGGTCACTTTCGGTCTCGACGGTTCTGGGTACGAGATCGACCTCTCCTCGGAGAATGCCGATAAATTGCGTGAGGTTTTGGCGCCATTTGTTGGGCATGCCCGGCGCGCGTCGCGGGTGGCCGCTGCCCGGCCCGGAACGCCGGGTCGGCCCGGTCGCGCGGGTGCCCGAATCGATCGCGAACAAACCCAGGCCATTCGGGAATGGGCTCGCAAGAACGGTCACAAGGTTTCCGAGCGCGGCCGCATCCCGGCCAGCATCTTCGAGGCCTACAACTCCGCGCACTGAAACCCGACTCCGAGCCGCGCCACCCGCTGACGGTGGCGCGGCTCCGCACGTCCACCCCGACTGCTGCCCTGGCCCCGGGTCCGTCCCGGGGGTGGGCAGCGTCGCAGTGGTCGCTCCGACTCCTTCCGCGATCGTGCGCTACCTGGCATAAACCCGTCCCGGGCGCTGTTATGACCACTCCAACAATGCGACCCTGAGATCGGCAGCGCATCCGGCCGGCACTTCTGTTAAATCGGCGTAGAATTTGACTACGGCGTTCGCTGTTAGCAGATGCGGCGATCGGAGCGCGACCCTGGTCGAAGCGACGACTAGAGTCGAAGACCTGCCCGGCGGCTCAGCCAGCGACCTCGCCGGGCGGTAAGGAGAAGAGCGACATGTTTGAAAGGTTCACCGACCGAGCCCGTCGGGTTGTCGTCCTGGCCCAAGAAGAGGCCCGGATGCTCAACCACAACTACATCGGCACCGAGCACATCCTGCTGGGCCTGATCCACGAGGGCGAGGGCGTCGCGGCCAAGGCCATGGAGTCGCTCGGCATCTCCCTGGAGGCGGTCCGCCAGCAGGTCGAAGAGATCATCGGGCAGGGCCAGCAGGCCCCGTCAGGACATATACCCTTCACCCCCCGGGCCAAGAAGGTTCTCGAACTCTCGCTGCGCGAGGCGCTGCAGCTCGGCCACAACTACAT
>JAVEEO010000300.1 GCA_030840415.1 Pseudonocardiales bacterium
ACCTGGTCCGCGAGCGGCGCAGGAGGAGGGCGAGATGACGACTCCCACCCGAACAACCCCGTCCGCGCCGAGCGATGCCGTTCGGCAGCAGCCCGGCCGGCCGGGCCCGGTGCGGCGCGCGGTCGGATTGGTGCTCGCGGAGCGGGTGCCGTTGCTGGCGGTGCTGCTGGTCGCCGTCGTCGTCTACTTCTACGTGCTGGGACAGCAGGGCTACCTGGTCGCGCCCTATGACTCGGACTACCTGTTCGCCGCCCTGGACACCCTCGTTCCGCTGTGCCTGCTGGCCTTCGCCGAGCTGGTGGTGATCGTGTCCGGTCGTGGCGGCATCGACCTGTCGGTCGGCTCGATCGTCAGCCTGTCCGGAATGGCCTTCGGCTTCATGGTTGGCCTGTGGCACTGGCCGGTGCTGCTCGCCCTGGTCGTCACGGTTGCGGTCGGGGCGGTGCTGGGAGCGGTCAACGGCCTGCTGGTCGCCTACCTGGGGTTCCCGGCACTGATCGCGACGCTGGCCACCTACTACGCCTTCGGCGCGCTCGCGCTGCTGAGCCACCACAACGCGCCGATCTCGACCAAGCCGATCCAGGACGTCCACTCGCTGACCAGGACCGTCAGCCTGCCGCTCGGCGACCAGGTGCCCGACGTGCCGCTGCAGGTGCTGACGTTCCTGGTCCCGGTGGCCGTGGTGATGTGGCTGCTGGCGAACCGGACCGCCTACGGCCGGAGGCTGTACGCGATCGGCACCAACGATATCGCCGCCCGGTTCGCCAACATCGGAGTACGCCGGACCCGGTTCCTGGCCTACGTGCTGTCCGGTGTGCTGTCCGGGCTGGCGGCAGTCGTGACCGTCGCGCAGTTCGCCTCGGCCCGGCCGGACGCCGGCAGTGTCGGCAACGGCATGGCCTTGCCGGCCATCACCATCGCCGTCCTCGGCGGCGTCGCGATCGTCGGCGGCGTCGGCCGGGTGGTCGGCGTGATCCTGGCCGGCCTGCTGGTGGTCTGGCTCAACGCCGGCATCCTGCTCGCCTTCGAAGGCTCGGACGGCAGCCAGTTCCAACTGTTCGCCCTCGGCGCCCTGCTGGTGCTGTCCGCGCTGCTCAACGCCTACAGCCTGCGGCGAGGGCGTGGTGCCGGATGAGCCGATCACTCGACTATCCCGTCGTTCCAAACCGGAAAGGCCCTTGCAGATGACTGACATCGCCGCCGTGAAGGCGCAACTGCGCCAGCAGCGCATCGAGACACCGTCGTGGGGCTACGGGAATTCGGGCACCCGGTTCAAGGTGTTCCCGCAGGAGGGCGTGCCGAGGACGCCACCGGAGAAGATCGCCGACGCCGCGACCGTCCACCGTTTCACCGGGATCGCGCACACCGTCGCGCTGCACATCCCGTGGGACACCGTCGACGACTTTCGCGAGCTGGCCGACTATGCCCGTGACCAAGGCGTTCAGCTGGGCACCGTCAACTCCAACGTCTTTCAGGACAACGACTACAAGCTCGGCAGCGTCACCCATCCCGACCCGGGCGTCCGGCGCAAGGCGACCGACCACCTGCTCGCCTGTATCGACGTGATGGACCAGACCGGCTCCCGCGACCTCAAGCTCTGGTTCTCCGACGGCACCAACTACCCGGGGCAGGACAGCATCCGCGACCGGCAGGACCGGCTGGCCACCGCGCTGGCCGAGGTGTACGCGCGGTTGTCCGACGACCAGCGGATGGTGCTGGAGTACAAGCTGTTCGAGCCGGCGTTCTACCACACCGACATCCCGGACTGGGGCACCTCCTACGTGCACTGCGTCGAGCTCGGGCCCAAGGCGCAGGTCGTCATCGACACCGGCCATCACGCGCCCGGCACGAACATCGAGTTCATCGTGGCGTTCCTGCTGCGGGTCGGCCGGCTGGGCGCCTTCGACTTCAATTCCCGGTTCTACGCCGACGACGACCTGATGGTCGGGTCCGCCGATCCGTTCCAGCTGTTCCGAATCCTGCACGAGATCGTCCAGGGCGACGCGCTGCGGCCGGAGTCCGGCATCACCTTCATGCTGGACCAGTGTCACAACATCGAGGCCAAGATCCCGGCGGTGATCCGGTCGGTGATGAACGTGCAGGAGGCGACCGCCAAGGCGCTGCTGGTCGACGCGGACGCGCTGGCGACCGCGCAGCGCCAAGGTGACGTGCTCGGTGCCAATGCCGTGCTGATGGATGCCTACAACACCGATGTGCGCCCGCTGCTCGCCGAGTTGCGGACCGAGCTGGGCTTGGCTCCCGACCCGATCGCCGCCTACCACGCGTCCGGGTACTTCGAGAAGATCCGGCAGGAACGAGTCGGCGGCCAGCAAGCCGGATGGGGTGCCTGAGATGGCGGATTCTCGTGCAAGGACGGCTGCCGCCGGTGAGCTGGTCGCGCGCAGCAACCGGCTCGGGGCCGACCCGCGCAACACCAACTACGCCGGCGGCAACACCTCGGCCAAGGGCGAGGCGACCGACCCGGTGACCGGCCAGCCGATCGAACTGCTGTGGGTCAAGGGCTCCGGCGGTGACCTCGGCACCCTGACCGAGGCGGGACTGGCGGTGCTGCGACTGGATCGGTTGCGGGCCCTGGTCGAGGTCTACCCCGGTGTGGAGCGCGAGGACGAGATGGTCGCCGCGTTCGACTTCTGCCTGCACGGCAAGGGTGGTGCGGCACCGTCGATCGATACCGCGATGCACGGCCTGGTCGAGGCCGCGCACGTCGATCACCTGCATCCCGACTCCGGCATCGCGGTGGCGACCGCCGCCGACGGCGAGGCGCTCACCAAGGAGATCTTCGGCGACCGGGTGGCCTGGGTGCCCTGGCGGCGTCCCGGCTTCCAGTTGGGGCTTGACATCGCCGCGATCAGGCGTGGCAACCCCGAGGCGATCGGGGTGATCCTGGGCGGCCACGGCATCACCGCCTGGGGCTCGACCAGTCAGGAGTGCGAGGCCAACTCGCTCGACATCATCCGGACCGCCGAGCGTTACTTCGCCGAGCGCGGTAAGCCCGAGCCGTTAGGAGCCGAGATCGAGCAGTACCGCCCGCTGCCCGAAGACGAGCGGCGGGAACGTGCGGCCGCGCTGGCACCGGTGATCCGTGGCCTGGCCTCGACCGACCGGCCGCAGGTGGGGCACTTCACCGACACATCCGAGGTCCTGGACTTCCTGTCCCGGGCGAAGCATCCGCAGCTGGCGGCGTTGGGCACCTCGTGCCCTGATCACTTCCTGCGGACCAAGGTTCGCCCGATGGTGCTCGACCTGCCGCCCGGCGCACCGCTGGATCAGGTGACCGAGCGGCTGCGCGAGCTGCACGCGGCCTACCGCGCTGACTATCGCGAGTACTACGAGCGCTACGCCGATGACCGGACTCCGCCGATGCGGGGCGCCGACCCCGCCATCGTGCTGGTGCCCGGCGTGGGAATGTTCAGCTACGGCGCCAACTCCCAGACCGCGCGGGTGGCCGGCGAGTTCTACGTCAACGCCATCAACGTGATGCGCGGCGCCGAATCGATCTCGCGCTACGCGCCGATCGACGAGAGTGAGAAGTTCCGCATCGAGTACTGGGTGTTGGAGGAGGACAAGCTGCGCCGGCTGCCCAAGCCCAAGCCGCTGGCCAGCCGGGTCGCCTTCGTGACCGGCGGCGGGTCCGGTATCGGGCGCGCAATCGCCCACCGGCTCGCTGCCGAGGGTGCCTGCGTGGTGGTGGCCGACCGGGACGGGACCGCGGCCCGGACGGTGGCCGACGAGATCGGCAGCTCGGACGTGGCGGTGCCGGTCACCGCGGACGTCACCGACCCGGCGGCGGTGGCGGCCGCGCTGCGCGCCGCGGTGCTGGCCTTCGGCGGGGTGGACCTGGTGGTGAACAATGCCGGCCTGTCCATCTCCAAGCCGTTGCTGGAGACCACCGAGGCGGACTGGGACCTGCAGCACGACGTGATGG
>JAVEEO010000311.1 GCA_030840415.1 Pseudonocardiales bacterium
GCCCGGGTGACCTGCGATTCTGCCGCCGGCACTGTCGTTCGTAGTCGCGCTGCAGGGACGCGACTTCGTCGTACACGAGTCCGGCCAGTGCATGCCACCTGGTCTCGTCAGGGTCAAGCCGGGCCACCTTGGCGAGGAGGAGAGTTCCGTCGAGCCCAGTGAGCACGGTCGTGATGGTGACGGGTTGCCCGTCGTGGAGTGTGATCTCCACTCCCGCGATGACGTACCGCCGGCCTAGGCGTAGGGGGGCCAAGACGCGGCCCTCCTGACTCCAGAGCACCGTGTCGCCGTCCTCGATCAGCCCCTCGTGAAGAAGGGCTTTGACCGCCTTCGACACGGTTCCTTGGGGAATCTCTCGTGCGGGGGGCCGATTCGGACGCGACTTCGCCAGCGCGATCTCCTTGCGGGAAACCTCGTGGGGCGCCTTCTCGGACACCCGCGCTAGCACTTCGCCCAGGACGTCGGACCCCACCTGAGACGACGGGGCCAGGCGGTTCAGCAGGAACTCGAACGCTTCATGCATGGCACTCGCCTCCGAGCATCCAGCAAGTTCAGATGATGCTAGTTGAAGCACAATTCACAAGGAAGGTCAACTACCGCTGACTAAAAGTGTCGGAGGGTAACCGCGCTGCTACAGAAATGCGGCTTTCTAAGCGAATGCATAGGCCATACCATGGAGCTTCCTCTGAAACGGAGCTAGGACATCCGAGGAGGCACCCATGTTCTACGTGGCGAACATGCGACAGAAGCCCGGCACGCACCGTGAAGCCCGCGATGTGTTCATCGTCGAGGTACGCACCGCCCGGGAGGTTGCTTAAACGGGGATCGCTCCCCTCCCAGGCGGCTATCCCGGCCGGGAGGGTTCACCCGACTATCTCGCGCTCGCACCGGCGGTGGAGCAAGCTCCGGCGAGGGCCAGCTATCCCGTGCGCTTCTGGACGACCTTGGAGCCTTCGCGGCGAAAGTGGCCGTCGCGTAAGGCGAGTGACTTGGCCGGCCTTCCGCCGTGGGGCTGCGGCGAGGAACTCCTCTTCAGGGATGGCGACGGCCGGTGGGAGCGTGTCTCGGACGCCACGCGTTGGTTACGCGAACTGGGTGGTCTCACCCGAATCACCGTGGCCGTCGTCTCGACCGAGAAGACCGTGGTTCCTACGAGTGGGATGTTGTCGATAGCTCCGGCGTCCGGGGCGGACGGGCAGTCACCTTCCAGGACGCCGGGCAGACATCGACTGGACGCATCGCACCAGCCGACCCGCGTCGTCGTGCATGTCGCGTTCTTCTGCCGTGTATTCGATTCCATCCTTCTTCTCGAAGGCGGGTGCAGTGGCGACATCCGGGAGCTGCTGTTCTACGAGCTGTTCGACGATGATCAACTGATCGCCGACCTGATGACAGGGCGGGGTCCCAATGAACCCCTGCACCAGATCCTCGGGCGCGGGTTGGCTCGCGGCCGAAAGGTGCCGCCGGTCATCTCCGGCATGGACGTGCGGCTCGCTTCGGCTGGGGTCGAAGTCCATCCCGACACCGAAACATGCCAACGCTGCCCGAATGGGTCGTGGATGGGCCAGGGGACCGGGTGGGGCGACGGCGACCCGGGGTCCTGCGACATCCGGTGGGATTAGGAGAAGTCATGCGAAACCGAAGCTCGACTGTCGCCGGAGACGAGCACCCGGACGCCGGGAGCGCGGACCGGACACCCCGGTGGTGGTCGGCCGGCAGCCTCTTGCGCCGGCCCACCGGAGTGGACGAGCGCATCCTGACGACCATGCCGACCGAGCGCGGTCGGTACACCGCAATGGGCATCGTCGTGCTGGCCACCGCGCTGCTCGCCATGCTCTCCATGGGTATCTCCGTGTTCAGCGTGTTCGGCACGTTCGAGTGGGTGATCATCCCCATCGTGGTCGTCTGGGGTGGCTTCATCCTCGGACTGGACTGCTACCTGATGAGTACCGTCATCAGGTTGTGGAAGATGCTGCCTCGGGTCCTGCTCGCGGTCGCCTTCGGCTTCATGATCGCCGAAGGCCTCCTGCTGGGCTTGTTCCACACAGCGATCGAAGAACGGGTCCATGACGACCGAGTGGCCGCCGCCGCCACCCTGGAAGGCAACCTCAAGCGCTGCAACCCCGTGCCGGGGATAGACGCCCCAGCACCGAAGTCGGGGTGTGAACAAGCGACACTGGTGGTGAACGTCAATCCCCAGCCCGCCGCGCTGCTACGGCAACAGGCCGAGGAGACCCAGCGCGCGAAGGTCCTCCAGCCGACCGTGGACCGCGACGCCGCGACGTACGCACATCTCGAGGACCTGGCGCGCAGGGAGTGCGACGGAGTGGCCGGACCCGGCCTGACCGGAGTGCCGGGCGTGGGATACGAGTGCCGGCGGCTGCGCAACCAGGCAGACACCTTCTACGCCGACCACTCCATCAAGAAGAACCAGGACGAGCTGACCCGACTGAACCGTGATATCTCGTCATTCCCGCGGCGCATCACCGCGGCGCAGAGCCGATTCACCACGGTGCGCGATGCGCTCATCGAAAGCAAGCGCAAGGAGCTGATCGCAGGGCAGAAGGAAATCGGCTTGCTGGAACGAGTACGGGCTCTCGGTCATCTCGCTGCCGAGGATCCGCACGTCCGGAACGCCCAATGGGGATTGCGCGTCTTCCTGGTGCTCGTGGACTCGCTACCGGTTCTGTTGAAGTACCTGAGCGGCGTCACGCCCTACGACCGCCGGGCCGCCGCCCGGATCGAGACCCAGCAGCGCGCGGGGCGGAACTCCGACCAGACCGAACTGCTGCAGAACGCTGCCCAGGAGGAAGCGAAGCGACAGCAGATCCGTGCCGTTGCGGCCCAGCAGCGGCAGCACCCCGTTGGTCCTGCCGCCGGTTCGGCACCTGACCTGGAGTTGGAACGCGCCATCGCCGCCCGCGCAGCTCAGCTTCTGCGCCGTGATGCCCCTGTCGAACGCACGGGACGGTAGGAAGGGCATGCACCCGGAGAATGCGGCGGGCAGGCTGCATCCGATCTACATCGTCCTCGACGTCTCCCAGTCGATGTGGAAGGCCTGGCGAGGGCAAGGCCCGCACACCAACGGCGGTTCGCCATCGGAAGCCTTCATGTCGCTGATTCCCAACACGCTGATGGCATTGACCGGATCCCCCATGATGCAGGCCGTGGCATGGGTCAGCGTGCTGGCATTCAGCGATCGGCCGCAGGTGCTCCAGCCGATTCGATCGCTGGCCGAGGCTCCCGTGATAGCCGAGCCACGTCGCGGCGTCCAGAGCGATTACGACGCGATCTTGAGATTCCTGCTGCTGCGCTTCCGACAGGACGCCCGGGTGATGACCGCACAGCAGCGGAGCAGCCGGCCGGTCGTTGTCGGCTACCCGCGGGTGCTGTTCATCACCGACGGAGCACCGTTCGTAGGAGCTGGGTACCAATATCCTCAACGGTGGCAGGACGCCCGCGACCGCCTGGTGGCCGGGCCCTCGCATGCTCTTCTTGCGACCATCGGACTGCCGGGATCGTGCGAGCCCGTCCTGTGGCGGCTGGCCACCGGAGACGACCGCGGCGAGAAGAACGCCTTCCTCGCACACTCCGTGCCGGACCCGGACGGTCTGGCCGCCACGCTCGTCGCCAGCATCGAAGAGGAGCGGTCGAGGCCGGACGCGAGGTCTGCGCTGCTGCGGACACCCGCCGGGATGAGGCGTATTCGACGATCGGTTGGCTTACGGCGGGCGGGCGCCTGACATGACGAGACCATCCGGCTGCTACGCCTCGCGGGGAACTAGCCACTACTGCCGTCGCTCGTAGCCGAGGGAGGATGCGACATGCCGACTCTGCGCCTCACGCTGCCGGATGGCGAGCACCAGTTGCCGGACGACCGCCCTCTGTACTTGTGGACGGAAGGTGACCGCCTCCGAGTCACTGCCGACCGGCCACCGTCGCAGCGCGGCGTGGGCCTGGGCTATTTCTCCCCGATGTTGGGTAGCTGGTGGCTCAACCTCGAAGGGGACCGGCAGGAAATTCTGCTGCTCGACGGCCAGCCGGTCTCTGCCGGCCGGCTGCGATTGCCACGGGCCGGTGCCGAACTCAGGCTCGCCACCGTGCCCACGTCACCCGCCACTGCCAGCCAAGCACCGTTCGACACGCCGCAGTTCGACCGCGACGGCACCGAACCCCAGCGCGACGACGGGCCTCGCAGCGAGGCTTTCGCGTCCCTCACTCCTCCGACTGGCGCAGCGCAGCAGGGTGCCAGGGCATCCTGGTCCATAGGGCCGGTCGGCACCTCCGCCGATATCAAGATCGATGACCCGCAGATCCGGCCGAACCACGGCCGCCTCCGGCGCGCCCCTGACGGACGTTGGTGGGTCACCGCCGACGCCGGGCCGATCTACGTCAACGGCGTGCGAACCCGATGGGCGGCGCTGAGCGAAGGCGACGCGTTCGTCATCGGCCAGACTGCCGTCACCATCACGCGGCAACCGGCTACGACGACCGCCCCTGTCGAGGTCAGCGCCGGCCAGGGGCTGTCTGTCGACCTGGATCGGGTGACACTCCGCCGCGGAAGCACCACCCTGCTCGATGACGTCTCCCTGCACGTCCGCGCCGGCGAGGTGGTCGCCCTGATAGGGCCTTCCGGATCGGGTAAGACTTCCCTTGTCAAACTCCTGCTCGGTGAGTACCAGCCCGACTCGGGCATGGTCCGGATCGGCGCGGCCAACGGCGCCGTCCGCCAGCAGGTTCGCTACGTGCCGCAGTCCGATGACCTGTACCCGTCGCTGACCGTATACGAGACGCTCCTGTACGCCGCCCGGTTCCGCTGGGAGTCAAACACGAGGTCAGCGCAGCTGGAGAAGCAGGTCCGGGACGTCATCGACTGGCTCGGCCTTGCCGAGCGAGCTGAGGCGGTGATCGGCAGCCTCTCCGGCGGTGAACGACGCCGGGTCTCCATCGGCACCGAACTGGTCGGTCGTCCTCAGTTGCTGCTGCTGGACGAGCCGACCAGTGGGCTCGATCTGGGTAAGGACCGCGACATCATGAGGCGGTTGGGGGCGATCAGCCAAGAACTCCACTGCACCATCATCGTCGTTACGCACACCTTGACCCATCTTCGAGACGCCGGCGCCAGCGTGCTCGTGCTCGGCAAGGGCGGCCGACTCGCATACCGAGGGAACCCGGATCAGGCCCCGGAGGAGAACGGACACCACAGCTGGGCTGATTGGCTCACCTACCTGGACACGGTCCGGCCACGGGCCGCCTTGCGGAATCCGGACCTCAATGGCGCCCGTCCAGTCCGGGCCCGACCTGCGGGTGGCGGCGTACTGACCAACCGTTCGGTCCTGGGGCTGATCACGACACCCGAGCGTCAAACTCGCGCTTTTCTCACGGCACTGCATCGCCAGTTCATGCTGCTCTGGAGGCGCGGCCCGCGCTCACTGGCCGCGCTGTTCGGCATGCCGCTACTCGGCGTGCTGGTGGCAATCGCCGCTTCGCCCGGTGGCCTGCGGTCTGGTGGCAACTCGATTCAAGCGCTGGCCATCCTGGTGACGATCGCCGCGCTGACCGGAGCATCGCTGACCTACCACGAACTCGTCAGCGAAAGCTCCATTCTCCGACGCGACTGGCGCGTGGGGATCAGCGTCGTTTCCCTGCTTCTCGCCAAGGCGGCGACCGTGGCTGCCGTGTGTGCGGTCCTCGCGTCCGCGATGACCTTCGTCTTCACGCCGCGCGGGCTGCCAAGTTCCGCAGATGCCCTGCCGGCACCAGTGGCGCTCTTCCTCACCCTGTTCTCGGCCATGATCGCCTCAGCCGGGCTGGGCATGGCAATCTCGTCGGTGTCCGGGACCTTGGAACGCGCGGTGACGTTCAGCACCGCGCTCGCCGTGGTGCAAGTCGCTCTCAACGGCTCCCTGTTCCAGCTCACCGGCCTATGGCGGTGGGCTGCCGCTGTGCTCCCGTCGCGTCAGGGATTCAATGCAATGGCCTCGTATGCGGACATGAACCGGTTTCGCGGGCCCGGTACGCGTGAGGCTTTGTGGTCCGTCAGCGAAGCCCGCTTCTGGCACCCGCTACTTTTCTGCCTTCTGATCTTCTTCATGTCCACGGCTGCCGCCGTGGCTGTCACCACCAAGGCGTGGCGTACCGGAAAGTCGGTTAGGTAACGTCCGCGCTGACAATCTTTGCCCTGCTACCCGGGCAGAAAGCCCGCAGTCAGGCGCCGGACGTTTCGCCGCGCTCGACCCGCTCACGCTGCGGCACCACGGTGTACTTCGGGTCGCGGGCCGAGGCCTGGCCGGCCTCGAAGATGCCGAACCGGGTGCACGCCGAACCGGCCACCAGTGCGGCACCGGACACCGCCGCGGCAACTCGGTTGCGCCGGCCAAGCAGCGAACCGACAGCACCGAAAGCGGTCAGCGCCTTGCTGGCCCGCAGCAGCGCTCCACCGGTGCCGGTGTGCAGCGGCTCGGCGGTGATGCCCATCGACGCTTCCATCGCATGCTCTACGCCGAGCTCCAGCAGCGCGCCGCCGAGCGCCAGCCGGCGGGCCGGACCCGCCTCGGACACCGGTGCCAGCAGCATGCCCAGCCCACCCGAGGCCGCCGCCGCGGAACCGACGAACACGAACGGCAGGTGCTTGCGAGCCGCGCTCCAGGTCGGCGTGGAGGTGTGGGTCAGCAGCACCGCCGTGTAGGACGCCACCGCCGGGGCCACTACCGCCGCACCCAGCCCGGCCGGGCCGGCCAACCGGCCGAGCAGCCGCACCGGCGGTCGCAGACCGGCAGGCAACCGGCCGGCCACCGGGGTCAGCAGCTCGGCGGCACCGGCGATCCCGGCCAGCGGGCCGTACCCGGTCAGGATCCAGGTGCCGACCGACATCGGCGAGGTGGGCTTGACCACCCGCAGCATGTTGACGAACCGGGACGGCCGGCCCAGGTCGTGCACCAGCGCCGCGAAGCTCAAGCTGATGGCAGAAAGCGCCGAGATCCGGCCGGCTCGGCGCAGTGCCGGCCGGTCGGTCAGCGAGGCGCCGGCGCCCAGCAGCGAGGATCCAGCCGCCAGCCCGCCGAGGAACAGGTACGCCGGGATGTCGGCCTCCCACGGCGAGGCCTTGACCACCGGCCGGCCGTAGTAGGAGGTGAACGTGGCGTCCGGCACCATCTGGTGCTCGTCCCGCCGGCGCCTGCCGCCCCGCTTGCGACGTCGGTCAAGAGCGCCCCGCTGAGACTGGACCGGCTCGTCCAACCGTCCCTCGGCACGCAGTTGCGCCTGGTGCTCGGTCATCCCCGACCCCCCAGGAAGGCGGCCACGGCACCGGCCAGCAACCCCGCCGCGGCCAGTGCGGCGTGCCGCCACATCTGGGGCAGGTCCCGGGTCGGCACCACCGGGTCCGGCGGCAGGCCGTAGACCTCCGGCTGGTCCAGCAGCAGGAAGAACGCGCCCGAGCCGCCCACCCCGTCGTCCGGGCTCTCGCCGTACAGCCGGGCCGACTCGACGCCCTGGGCATGCAGCGCCTCGACCCGGGCGGCGGCCCGCTCGCGCAGTTCGTCCAGGTCACCGAACGGGATCGACTCGGTCGGGCAGGCCTGCGCGCAGGCCGGCGTCTTGCCGGCTCCGAGCCGGTCGTAGCAGAGCGTGCACTTCTGTGCGATGCCGACGTTCTTCTGGCCCTGTTCGCCGATCCGGCGGTCGATCACCCCGAAAGGGCACGCCGGCACGCAGTAACCGCAGCCGTTGCAGATGTCGTCCTGCACCACCACGGTGCCGAACTCGGTGCGGAACAGCGATCCGGTCGGGCAGACGTCCAGGCAACCGGCATGCGTGCAGTGCTTGCACACGTCCGAGGACATCAGCCACCGGAAGTCGGTGGCCGAGTCCGGGCTCATCGCCTCGCCGGGCTTGACAGTGCTCGGCATGCCCAGGCTGACCGTGTTGGCGGCCGGGGTGCGCGGCTGCTCGATGAAGGCCACGTGCCGCCAGGTCGAGGCGCTCAGCGCCCCGGTGTTGTCATAGGACGAGCCCAACAGGTTGAACCCGTCATCGGGGACCCCGTTCCACTCCTTGCACGCCACCTCGCAGGCCTTGCAGCCGATGCACACCGAGGTGTCGGTGAAGAATCCCTTGCGCGGCTGGGCCTGTTCCCAGCCGGCATCGGCGGCCGGGTCGGGCAGCGGACCGGACAGGCTGGGCATCAGTCCTCCTGCGATTCAGCCGGGCGCGATCCGGTCGAGGCCGACGTGACCGGGGTGCGCTGGGTGTTGCCGGTCTCGACGGTGATGCCGGCCCGGCGCCGGTAGTCCGCGACGAAGCGCAGCAGCGCCGGTCCGGTCGGCCGCCGGCCGGGACGGATGTCGCAGCTGGCCACCTTGGTCTCCTGGATGTGCACGTTCGGATCCAGGGTGACCCCGAACAGGTCGTTGGCCGAGTCACCGCTGACCAGTGCCGAGCCACCCACCCCCCAGTGATAGGGCAGGCCGATCTGGTGGAACTGCCTGCCGTCGATCAGCAACGGCACCACCCGCTCGGTCACCAGCACCCGGGCCTCGATGGCGGTGCGGGCGGTGACGATGGTGGCCCAGCCGAGGTGGGTCAGCCCGCGTTCGCGGGCCAACTGCGGCGACACCTCGCAGAAGAACTCCGGTTGCAGCTCGGACAGGTAGGGAAGCCACCGGCTCATGCCGCCGGCGGTGTGATGCTCGGTCAGCCTGTAGGTGGTGAACAGGTAGGGGAAGACCTCCGCGTGCGGCTCAGGCGGCGACGGGTTCTGCAGGTTGTCCGGACGCGGGAAGACCTGCCGGGTGGGGTTGGCCTGCTGCCGGTACATCGGGTTGCGCACCGGTGACTCGGCCGGCTCGTAGTGCGTCGGCAGCGGCCCGTCCAGGATTCCCTCGGGGGCATAGAGCCAAGCCTTGCCGTCGGACTGCATGATGAAGGGATCGTCACCGGCCAGGCCGTCGGGGCCGGCCGTGCCACGTTCGGGCCGGTAGGACGGTGCCTTGTCGGCCTGGAAGTCCGGCACGTCGTGGCCGGTCCACTTCTGCTGCTGCTCGTCCCACCACACGTAGGCCTTGCGCTCGCTCCACGGCTTGCCGTCCGGGTCGGCGGCAGCCCGGTTGTAGAGGGTGCGCCGGTTCGCCGGCCACGCCCAACCCCATTCCGGCGCAACCCAATTCTGCTCCTGGCCGGGCTTGCGGCGGGCCGACTGGTTCACCCCGTCGGCATACACCCCGCAGTAGATCCAGCAGCCGCCCGAGGTGGAGCCGTCCGGCTTCATCTCGGTGTAGGAGTTCAGCGGCTGGCCGGCCTTCTCGCCGGTCAGGTGGCTGCCGTTGATCTCGCGCAGCACCGCGTCGGCCGACGGGTCGCCCTCGGCGTCCACCGGGTAGTCCCAGGTCAGGTCCAGGATCGGACGGTCGCGCTGCTCGGTGGAGTTCGCCAGCCGCTCACGGATCTTGCGGCCCAGATGGAAGAAGAAGTGCAGGTCGCTGCGGCAGTCACCGGGCGGCGGCACCGCCTTGTGGTGCCACTGCAGCATCCGCTGGGTCTGGGTGAACGTGCCGTCCTTCTCCGCGTGCGAGGCGGCCGGGAAGAAGAACACCTCGGTGTCGATGTCGGCGGTCTTGAGCTCGCCGGTCTCGATCTCGGGTCCGTCCTTCCAGAACGTCGCCGACTCGATCAGGTTCAGGTCGCGCACGACCAGCCACTTCAGGTGTGCCATTCCCAGCCGCTGCATCTTGCCGTGCGCCGAGCCGACCGCCGGGTTCTGGCCGAGCAGGAAGTAGCCCTCGACCTTGTCCTCCAGCATGTCCATCACGGTCTGGTAGGTGCCGTGGTCGCCGGTCAGTTTCGGCAGGTAGTGGAAGGCGAAATCGTTCTCCGGCGTGGCCGCGTCGCCCCAGTAGGACTTCAGCAGGCTGACCGCGTAGGACTCCGCCTCGGTCCAGAAGCCCTTCTGGTCAGGGCTGCGGATGGTGTCGAGGTAGGACGGCAGGTCGTCGTGCTCGCCCGCCTTCGGCATCGGCAGGTAGCCCGGCAGCAGGTTGAACAGCGTCGGGATGTCGGTCGAGCCCTGGATGCTGGCATGCCCGCGCAGCGCCATGATCCCGCCGCCGGGCCGGCCCATATTGCCTAGCAGCAACTGGATGATCGCCGAGCCGCGGATGTACTGCACACCGACGGTGTGATGCGTCCAGCCCACCGAGTACACCCAGGCGGTGGTGCGCTCCCGGCCGCTGTTGGCGGTGACCGCCTCGCACACCTCGAGGAAATCCTCCGGCGGCACGCCACAGACCTGCTCCACCAGTTCGGGGGTGTAGCGGGCATAGTGCCGCTTGAGTACCTGGAACACCGACCGGGGATGCTGCAGTGTCTCGTCGCGTTGCACCTCGGCGTGCCTGAGCTTGGCGCC
>JAVEEO010000317.1 GCA_030840415.1 Pseudonocardiales bacterium
CTCGGCAAAGTTGGTGGTCCAGTACCCGAACGACAGCACGAAGCCCAGGCCCATCACGATGCCGATCAGGATGCCGAGCACGGTGACGATCCGGCCGACCTGCAGGTAGTAGCTGTCCCGGCGGCCCTTGACGACGTAGGTCTGCCAGATGTCGTAGGTGAACACGGTGTTGAACGAGCTGACGTTGGCGGCCATGCCTGCCATGAACGCGGCGAGCAGGCCGGCCAGCGCGACCCCGAGCGTGCCGTTGGGCAGGAACCGGTTCATCAGCAGCGGGATCGCGTCGTTGTAGGTCAGCTCGTCGGTCTTGCCGAGGTTGGGGATCAGCACCAGGGCGATCAGGCCGGGCAGGATGGTCAGCGCCGGAATGAAGATCTTCGGGAACGACCCGATCAGCGGGGTGCGCTGGGCGGCGGAGAGATCTTTGGCCGACAGCGCCCGTTGCACCTCGGCAAAGTTGGTGGTCCAGTACCCGAACGACAGCACGAAGCCCAGGCCCATCACGATGCCGATCCAGTCGCCCAGCGGGTTGGTCCAGTGCCCGACGTTGGTGCCCGCCCAGGTCGAGAAGGAGTCCGGGCCCAGCGCGGTGTGGGTCACCTTCTCCTTCAGGCCGCTGTAGCCGCCGACGTCGTGCAGCCCGATGATCACCAGCGGTATCAGGCCGGCGACGATGACGAAGAACTGCAGCACCTCGTTGTAAATGGCACCGGACAGCCCACCCAGGGTGATGTAGACCAGCACGAACAGCGCCGAGATCACGATCGAGAGCCAGATCGGCCAGCCGATCAGGGCGTTGATCACCAGCGCCAGGGCGTAGAGGTTGACCCCGGCGGTCAGCACCGCGGCGGCGGCGAAGCTGCCGGCGTTGAACAGGTGGGTGGCCGGGTTGAACCGCCGCAGCAGGAACTCCGGAACCGTGCGCACCCGGGAGCCGTAGTAGAACGGCATCATCACGATGCCCAGGAACACCATCGCCGGCACGGCGCCGATCCAGTAGAAGTGCAGCGTCGACATGCCGTACTGGGCGCCGTTGGCCGCCATCCCGAGGATCTCGATCGCGCCCAGGTTGGCCGAGATGAAGGCCAGCCCGGTGACCCAGGCGGGCAGCGACCGGCCCGAGAGCAGGAAGTCCTCGCTGGTGGCGATCGCCCGCCTGGCCATCACCCCGATTCCCACGACCAGGGCGAAGTAGATCGCCAGGATCGTGTAGTCGAAGAGGTTCACGTCGAGTCGAAGCATGTGCCGACCTCCTACGCGCCGCCGGTGCCGGCGGCGCGGCCCAGCCCGGAACGGATCCGGGAGGCGTGGCAGGCAGTCCCGAACGGCCGGCCTGAACCGGCTCGCCGAATGCCGCGACAGCGCACCCGAACCAGGCTGCCGGTTTGAGCCCGCTTGCGAACCTACTCAGACCGCCGCTGTTTGCAAGCAACGCACAAACCGGGGCGGCCATGATCGGCTCCCCAAGCGGCGGTCGGCGCCCCGGAGAAGTGGATCCGGCTCACTCCGGCCAGGTGTGCACCGGCTCGTTGCTGTGCATGTGCTCGGTGTAGCGGCCGAGCATCTCGCGCAGCGAGTCCCGCCGGTCCAGCGGGCGCTTGTCGTCGTCGATCCGGTGGAAGGCCTGGGTCTGCCACTCCGCACCGTTGACGTGGCTGGTGCAGCGCTGCTCGATGATGCCCAGCAGCCGGTCGCGCACCGCCGGGTCGACGCCCCAGCGGTCCAGGCCCTCGTAGGCCATCGGCAGCAGCCGGCGCAGCACCAGCTCGGTGGCCGGCACCTCGCCGAGCCCCGGCCAGTAGAGGTGGGCGTTGATGCCCTGCCGGGCACCGGCGTAGAAGTTGTCCTCGGCGGCGGCGAAGGACATCCTCGTCCAGACCGGCCGGTCCTCCTCGGCCAGTACCCGCAGCAGGCCGTAGTAGAACGCGCCGTTGGACAGGATGTCCACCACGGTCGGGCCGGCCGGCAGCACCCGGTTCTCCACTCGCAGGTGCGGCTTGCCGCGGTAGACGTCATAGACCGGCCGGTTCCAGCGGTAGACGGTGCCGTTGTGCATCCGCAGTTCCTGCAGTCGCGGGGTGTCGCCGCGGTCCAGCACCTCGGCCGGCTCCTCGGCCTCGCAGATCGGCAGCAGGGCCGGGAAGTAGGTGACGTTCTCCTCGAACTGGTCGAAGATCGAATTGATCCAGCGCTCGCCGAACCAGACCCGGGGCCGGACGCCCTGCGACTTCAGCTCGGCCGGCCGGGTGTCGGTGGCCTGCTCGAACAGCGCGATCCGGGTCTCGCGCCAGAGCTCCTTGCCGAACAGGAACGGCGAGTTGGCCCCCAGCGCCAACTGGACGCCGGCGATGGCCTGGGCCGCGTTCCAGTTGGTGGCATAGGCCTGCGGGCTGACCTGCAGGTGGAACTGGACGCTGGTGCAGGCGGCCTCGGGGGCGATGGTGTCGGCGTAGGTGGACAGCCGCTCCGGCCCGTCGATGGCGATGTGCAGGTCCTCGCCGCGGGCGGCGAAGATCTGCTGGTTGAGCAGCGCGTAGCGGGCGTTGGCGCTCAGCGCCTCCGAGGTCAGGTCGGCCGCGGTCAGCGTCGGCAGGATGCCGATCATCACGATGTGCGCGCCCTGGCTGCGCGAGCGCTCCTCGGCATCGTTGAGGCTGGCCCGCAGCGCCTTCTCCAGCTCCTGCATCGAGGTGCCGGCCAGCTCGCGCGGCGGAACGTTGATCTCGATGTTGAACTGGCCGAGCTCGGTCTGGAAGTCGGGGTTGGCGATCGCCTGCAGCACTGCCGCGTTGCGCATCGCCGGATCGTGGCCGGCTCCGATCAGGTTGAATTCGATCTCCAGGCCGGTCATCGGCCGCTCGAAGTCGAACTTCGACTCGGTCAGCATCCGGGCGAAGACGTCCAGGCAGCGCCGGACCTTCTCGCGGTAGGCCTGCCGGTCCTGCCGGGTGAATTCCACGCTGTCGACGTCGTCACCCATCCGAGGCACCTCCTGCTCGTCGAACCCGACTGGAAACCAGCTCGCCCCCAGCTTGGCAGAGTTCGCCGCTCGAGGTCGAGGCCGGTGAGTCGAGGCCGGTGAGTGGTGCCCGGCACCACCATGGCGAAGCGCGGCCGGCCCGGCGCCGCTAGGGTTCTGCGGTGATGACCGCCACTGCCCCCGCCACCCCCGCTGCCGGCCCGGCCGTCGACGCCCTGGGCGTCACGCTGCGCCTGCAGGACCGGCATGCCCGGCTGCGTGGGGTCCGGCTGTCCCAGGACCTGCGCATTCCGGGGGACCAGCTGGACTTCGGCTACCGCCGCGGCTGGTGGAGCCTGCGGGTGCCCCGCCCGGCGGTGGACCGGATGGAGTATTTGCTGGAACTGCGCCACCACAACGAGGGATGCGAGACGATCCTCGACCCGGGCAACCCGCTGCGGGTGCCGGGTGCCTTCGGCGACAAGTCGGTGATCGAGTTCCCCGGCTATCGCCGGCCGGACTGGCTGGAGCGGCCGGTCGCACCGGCGACGGAGACGGACCTCGCGATCGGCAGCCGCGAGCTCGGCAGCACCATCCGCGGCCGGTTGTGGTCGGCCGGGGCCCTGGCGGCCGACGAGCCGGCGCCCCTGCTGATCGTCCACGACGGGCCGGAGATGGCTTCACTGGCCGGGCTGACCCAGTTCGCCGGGGCGCTGATCCTCACCGGCCAGCTGCCGCCGCTGCGGATGGCGATGCTGGCACCGGGGGATCGCAACCGGTGGTACGCGGTGAACCCGGCCTACGCCCGCGCGCTGACCGGCGAGGTGCTGCCGGCGCTGGCCGAGCAGGCGCCCAGCAGCGTCCGGATCGGTGCCGGCGCCAGCCTCGGCGCGCTGGCGATGCTGCACGCGCACCGGATGTCCTCGACCGGGGAGCGCGCATTCGACGGGCTGTTCCTGCAGTCCGGCAGTTTCTTCGATCCCACCCTGGACGCCCACGAGCGGCGCTTCGCCCGGTTCGGACCGGTCACCAGGTTCGTCGGCGAGGTCGTGCAGGCGGTGGCCGACCCGCACCCCGTCCCGGTGGGCATGACCTGCGGGACGATCGAGGAGAACCTGGCCAACAACCAGGCGATGGCCGCGGCGCTGGGCCGGCTCGGCTACCAGGTGGAGTTCACCGAGGTGCGCGACGTGCACAACTACACCGCCTGGCGCGATGCCTTCGACCTCCGGCTGGTCGGGCTGATCCGGACGGTGGTGGCCGGCGGATGAAGCGGCACGAGCAGTACCTGGCCGGAGCGGAGTTCGGCGGCTCGGTGGTGGTGCACGGCCACTACGGCCGTCCGGTGCTGGTGTTCCCGTCCGAGCAGGGCCGGGCCCAGGACTTCGAGAACAACGGGATGACCGGCGCGGTGGCCGACCTGGTCGAGGCCGGCCGGGTGAAGTTCTACTGCGTGGACAGCGCCGATGCCCACACCTGGTCCGACAACGCCCTGCCGACCGAGGAGCGGGCCCGGCGGCACGGCAGCTACGAGTCCTGGGTGCTGGACCAGGTGGTGCCGTGGATGTCGGGCGACGCCGGCGGTGCCACGGAGTTCGCAACGCTGGGCTGCAGCCTGGGCGCCTACCACGCCGCCAACTTCGCGCTCAAGCGCGCCGATCTCTTTCCGCTGGCGCTGTGCCTGTCCGGCAACTACGACCCGATCAGCTGGCGGCCCTGGGGCGAGATCGGCGAGCAGACCTACTTCAACAACCCGATGGCCTACGTCGCCAACCTCGACGGCGACCACCTGGACTGGCTGCGTGGCCGGGTCAACCTGCTGCTGGTGGTCGGCCAGGGCGCCTGGGAGGTGCACCCCACCCGGTCGCTGCCCAGTACCCAGGCCTTCGCCGCGCTGCTGGCCGCCAAGGGCATCCGGCACGAGCTGGACCTGTGGGGTTACGACGTACCGCACGACTGGAGTTCCTGGCGCGCCCAGCTGGCCCATCACCTGCCCCGATTCTGCTGAATTCCGATGCTGCCGAGGAGCATGATCAACCGATGACGGAGACGACGCATCTGCTGGGCCTGCTGCTGGGCACCGAGGAGGACTGGCCGACCGCGTTCGAGTCGATCGTGCGCCGGCTGGGCTCGGTGGGCACCGGCGAGAACGCCGAGCACCTGCACCACTTCGACGTCGAGCGGGTCACCATCGAGCCCTTCGACCTGCGCTACAAGCCGCGCTACGACCTGGTGATCGACCGGCTGGCCTACTGGTACTACGTCCCGCGCGAGTGGCTGAAGAAGGCCGCGCTGATGGACGACGTCTACCTGCTCAACAGCCCGTTCACCTTCCAGAGCATGGAGAAGCACGCCGCCTACTGCGCGATGATGCGGCTGGGCCTCAAGGTTCCCGATACCGTCCTGGTGCCGTACAAGAACCCGCCCGAGCACGCCAAGTACGCCTACACCGCCGCCCGGTACAACCAGCCCTTTGACCTCGACGTGATAGCCGAGAACATCGGCTACCCGATGTTCATGAAGCCCTACGACGGCGGCGCCTGGGTGGGGGTGAGCCAGATCCGCAACCGCGAGCAGTTGCACCAGGCCTACGACGAGTCCGGCCAGCGATTGATGCACCTCCAGAAGGCGGTCGCCGGCTACGACGTCTTCGCCCGCAGCCTGTCCATCGGTGCCGAGACGATGGTGATGAACTTCGACCCGGACCAGCCGATGCATGCCCGCTACTCGATCAGCCACAACTTTCTCGACGCCGGCACCGGCGACGAGGTGGTCACCATCGGCCGGCTGGTCAACGCCTTCTTCCGCTGGGAGTTCAACTCCTGCGAGACGCTGATCAAGGACGGCGAGGTCTATCCGATCGACTACGCCAACGCCTGCCCGGACGTCGCGCTGACCAGCCTGCACTACTACTTCCCGTGGGCGATGAAGGCGCTGGTGCGGTGGGCGGTGTTCTGCACCGTCACCGGCCGCAAGCCCCGCTACGACCTGGACACCCGGCGGTACTTCGACATCGCCGACCGGCAGGAGTTGTCGTACGAGGAGAAGTTGGCCTCCTACCGTCAGCTGGCCGACGACTACTTCGACGTCGAGCGCTACCAGGAGTTCTGTGCCAGCAGGCTGGCCAATCTCGACGAGGTGGTGCAGGAGTGGGTGGCCGGCCCGGACTTCGACCGGCTGCTGGTCGACACCGTCCGCTCGACCTTCCCGGCCCACGAGCACGACCACTTCATCCAGCACTACCGCGGCCTGCTCGGCGCCTGGGTGCACGACCAGCAAGGCTGAGGTCGAACACCGGGAGTCAGGCCCCGCCTAGGATCGAGCGATGCTGATCTTCTCGATGAGCGTGACCGTGGACGGCTACATCGCCGATCGCCACGGATACTTCGGGTGGACCCCGCCCAGCGACGAGCTGTTCGCGTTCCACCTCGAGAGGGTGCGTGGGCTCGACAGCTACCTCTGCGGCCGTCGACTCTACGAAACGATGCTGCCCTGGGAAACTGACCCGACGATGCGCGAAACCAGGCTCGGTGCCGAGTTCGCCGACGTCTGGTCTGCGCTGCCCAAGGTGGTGTTCAGCCGCACGCTCGACAAGGTCGAGGGAAACGCCCGCCTCGCCGAATCGTCGGTGGCCGAGGAGGTGGCGACGGCGCTCGGGGCGGGTGACCGGGACGTCGAGATCGGCGGTGCGGGCCTTGCCGCGGCGGCGATCGAACAGGGCCTGGTCGACGAGCTGCGCATCTTCCGCCTCCCGGTCGTGGTCGGCGGCGGCACGCCGTACCTGCCGCCGGTCGGTGCCGACATCCGGCTCGAGCTGCTCGAGACCAGGACGTTCGACGCACGGGTGATCTACGAGCGCTACCGGCGCGCCGGCGCCCAGGTGGACTGACGAGGGCGGCGGCCGACATCGGACCGGCCGGCGAGAGCTGGTCCGCGGCGGGAACGCGCCGGCTAGCTCAGCGGCATCGGGCGGCCGAGCAGGTAGCCCTGGCCCTGGCAGCAGCCCAGCGCCCGGACCGAGGTCAGCTGCTCCTGGGTTTCGATGCCCTCGGCCACCGTCCGGATGTTGAGCTCCTGGCACAGCCCGATCACCGCCCGCACGATGGCGCGCGCGTTGCGGTCGGTGGCGATCGGCGCGACGAAGCTGCGGTCGATCTTCACCGTCGAGACCGGCAGGTTGCGCAGCAGCGACAGCGAGGAATAGCCGGTGCCGAAGTCGTCCAGGGCGATCTTGACGCCGAGATCGGCCACCTCGTGCACCTCGCGGATCGCGGCCGGCGAGGCCTCGACCAGGGCGCTCTCGGTGATCTCCAGGTGCAGCCGGTCCGGGGTCAGGCCGCCCAGCTCCAGCCCACGCCGGATCTCGGGCACCAGCTGGCCGCGGCCCAGCTGGCTACCCGAGGCGTTCACCGCGACCCACTGGGCGCTGCCACCGGTCAGCCGGGCATCGCCGGCCGCCTTGCAGCAGGTGGCCAGCATCCACCAGCCGAGCGGCACGATCAGGCCGGTCTGCTCGGCCATCGGCAGGAATCCGTCGGGATCGAGCAGGCCCTGCTCGGCATGCTCCCAGCGGACCAGCGCCTCGTAGCCCACCGCGACATTGTCGAGCAGGCCGACGATCGGCTGGAAGTAGGGCACCAGCCCGCGATCCTCGGCCAGCGCGCTGCGCAGCGAGTGCTCGAGTTCCAGCTCGTGCACGGTGACCGGCTTGTCCTGCGTCGGGTCGTACATCTCGATCCGCGCCCGGCCCCGGCGCTTGGCGCGCAGCAGTGCCAGATCGGCCTCGCGCAGCACCTCATCGGGATGGTCGTAGCCCGGCCCCCCGACGGTGATGCCGATGCTCAGGCTGGCCGTGTGCAGGTGCCCACGCACCACCAGCGGCTGTTCCAGCGCCGTGGTCATGCGCTGGGCAAGGGCGTACAGCCGGCGCGGGTCGTCCTCGCCCGGGGCCAGGGCCACGAACTCGTCGCCGCCGACCCGGCCCAGCGTGATCCCGGCCGGCAGCGCGTCGCGCAGCCGGTGGGAGAGCACCAGCAGCAGCTCGTCGCCCGCCTCGTGGCCGAGGCTGTCGTTGACGATCTTGAACCGGTCCAGGTCGCAGTACAGCACGCCGGCCGGCCGGCCCGCGTCGAGATAGCCGGCCAGCAGCTCCTGCAGCATCGTCCGGTTCGGCAGCTCGGTCAGCGGATCGTGCATCGCCCGGTGCGCCAGCCGGTCCTCGGCGTGCTTGCGCTGGGTGACGTCGTTGATCTGGGCGACGATGCTCTGGATGGCCCCCGTCGAGTTGCGGATCACGCCGACGTGCAGCAGCCCGAACACCACGTGGCCATCGGCGTGCACCAGCCGCTTCTGGTTCTCGTAGCTGTCCCGGGTGCCGTCGAGCAGCTCGTTGAACAGCGCGGTGCCCTCGTCGATGTCGTCCGGGTGGGTCAGCTGGGACAGCCGTAGTCGCAGCAGTTCCTCGCGGGGGTAGCCGAGCATCTCGACCAGCGAGTCGTTGACCTGGAGCAGCTCGCCGTCCTGGCCGACGATGGCCGCTCCGATCGGGCTGCGCTCGAAGGTGACCTGCCAGCGGTGCTCGGCCTCCCAGCGGCGCGCCTCGGCGCGGTCGCGTGCTCGGGACTCGGCGATCGCCACCGCGGCCTGGCTGGCGAACAGCTCCAGCACCGTGCGCTGTTCGGAATTGGGCAGCAGGCCGCTGGCCGGCTGGTCGACACTGAGTACGCCCAGCAGCGTGCCGTCCGGGGCGAACAGCGGCGCGAACAGGCTGTCCTCGGGATGCCAGCCGTCCGGACGGCCCTCGCGGGACGAGGCGGCCGACGTCCAGGTCGCGATCCGGCCGATCACCCGGCGGTCCTGCTGGTGGCCGAAGAACCGCAGCGAACCCCATGGCTCGGCCGCCTCCAGCAGCTCCTGCCAGGACCGCAGCGAGCTGCTGCGGCCCAGCAGTTGTGCAATGTCGGGCGGGCCGGCCACCGCCCGCACCACGACCTCGCCGTCGGGTTCCACCACGTTGATCGCGGCGGCACCGAACTCAAGGAACTCCACCGCGGCTACGGCGATCCGGTTCAGAATCTGGTCGACCTCGCCGGTGGTGCCGAGCTCACGCACCACGTCCAGCAGCCGCTCCAACCAAGACCGGCGCAGGCCACTGACCTTCGGCAGCGGCATCGGCGAGACCATCATGGCAGTTTCACACATGGCGCACGGTCAAACCAGCGAGTCGACTGGCTCGCCGTCATGCCTGCAGCACCACGGCAAGACCCTGGCCGACCCCGATGCAGATCGCGGCCAGGCCGTAGCCGCCGCCGCGCGCGTGCAACTGGTGGGCCAGGTGCGCGACCACCCGGGCACCGGAACAGCCCAGCGGGTGCCCGAGCGCGATCGCCCCGCCGTGCACGTTGACTTTTTCCGGGTCGAGGTCGGGCCAGTCGGCGAGGCAGGCCAGCGACTGGGCGGCGAAGGCCTCGTTCAACTCCACCATCGCCAGTTCGCCCCAGCCGATGCCGGCTCGGCGCAGGGCGATGTTCGCCGCCTCCACCGGGCCGATCCCGAAGAACTGGGGTTCGACGGCGGCCACCCCCCGGGACACGATCCGGGCCAGCGGCTCCCGCCCGGCGGCCTGCGCGCCGGCCTGGTCGCCCACCAGCAGGACGGCCGCGCCGTCGTTGAGGGGGCTGGCGTTGCCGGCGGTCACCGTGCCGTCCGGCCGGAACGCCGGCGTCAGCTTGGCCAGCGCGGCCAGCGAACTGTCGGCCCGGATGCTCTCGTCGCGGTCGAGGTCGACGCCGGGATAGCCGACCACCTCGGCCGCATAGGCCCCGCTGTCCCAGCCGGCGGCGGCCTTCTGGTGGCTGGCCAGGGCGTACTCGTCCTGGGCCTGCCGGGTGATGCCGTATTTCTCGGCGAGCAGTTCGGTGCATTCGCCGAGCGAGACGGTCCAGTCACCGGGCATCGCCGGGTTGACCATCCGCCAGCCGAGCGTGGTGGAGTGCAGGGTCTGCGGGCCGGCCGGAAAGCCCTTGGCAGGCTTCTCGAGCACCCACGGCGCCCGGGTCATCGACTCGACGCCGCCGGCGAGGGCCAGCGACGCGTCGCCCACCGCCACCGCCCGGTTGGCCGCGATCAGCGCTTCCATGCCCGAGCCGCAGAGCCGGTTCAGGGTGACGCCCGGCACCGAGGTGGGCAGCCCGGCCAGCAGCGAGGCCATCCGCGCGACGTCCCGGTTGTCCTCGCCGGCGCCGTTGGCATCGCCGAAGAACACGTCGTCGAGCCGGGCCGGATCGAGTTCGGGGGAGCGCTCGACCACGGACCGGATCACGTGTGCCGCCAGATCGTCGGGCCGGACGCCGGCCAGCGCGCCGTTGTAGCGCCCGATCGGGGTGCGTACCGCATCGAGAATGTAGACATCGCTCATACCTCCATCTTGCCTCGAACCGGCTGTCTCGAATCGTCCGCCCCGGTGGCTGGGGCGGCCCGACGCCAGCCGGCCTGCTCCGGCGGTGGCGGCCGTCCCGCGAGTGGCGCGTGCCGACCCGCGGGGGCTTACCTGTTTGTGGTCGCGGCAGCGCCATGGAAGGCTGGAGCCATGGCCGCCGCAGAACCACCCGCATCCGATCCGAGCGTTCCGGCCGAGTCAGGAACACCCGCCGCAGCCGGTGCCGGCCCCGCCGATGACCCGGTGAAGGCGCGGTTCCGCGACGCGCTGGAGCGCAAGAAGGGCCGGCACGCCGACGGCGTGGGCGGTGGCGGACCGGGCTCGGGCAAGATCTCGGACGTGCATTCGCGGGCCGGTGGCAAGCGCCAGTTCCGCCGCAAGAGCGGCGGCTGAGCTCGGGTGAGCTAACCGTTAAAAATTGATGGCCCTACCGGCTGGCGCTGGGAGGGCATCATGGGCCACAATAGCCACGTACGTACCACCGGTTTACTTCGTGATGGCTGCGCTTGGGGAAGACGTTGCCGTCGAGTCGAAGTGCGGAGGTGCGCGATGTCTGCTGCTCACGTGGCGTCATCCACGCGGGGTGTGGTGT
>JAVEEO010000320.1 GCA_030840415.1 Pseudonocardiales bacterium
GGGTCGCGCAGGTCGATGCCGACGATCCGCAGCCGGTGCAGCCAGTCGGCACTGTCCTCCATCGCGGTGAACCGGCGCACCGCGTCGTTGGGGAACCGGGTGGTGATGGTGGTGTGCGCGCCGTCGCGCAGCAGCCGCAGCGCGATGTACATGCCGATCTTGGCGCGGCCGCCGGTGAGCAGGGCCCGCCGGCCGGTCAGGTCGGTACGCGCCTCCCGCCGGGACCGGTTCAGCGCGGCGCAGGACGGGCACAGCTGGTGGTAGAAGGCGTCCACCTGCTGGTACTTGGCCTTGCAGACGTAGCAGGCCCGCGGAACGAGCAGGGTGCCGGCCGACGCTCCGGCCACCGTGGACACCAGCGCGATGCCCTGGGTCTCGTCGTCGATCCGGTTCGGTGACCCGGTGGCGGTCGCCCCGATCACCGCCCGGTCGGCGGCGGCGATGGCATCGCGTTTCTCGGCCCGGCGGTGCTTCTTCACCGACTTGAACATCTGCGCGGTGGCCCGCCGGACGGCGATGTGATCGGGGTGGTCCTGCGGCACCTGGTGCAACTCGTCCAGCACCGCCAGGCAGGTCGCCAGCCGGTCCGGGTCGATCCCGGTGGTCTGCGGGTTCTCGACCGCCGTCATCACTCCGCCTCTGCTCGGGCTGCATCAGGCCGTCCGGCCCGGGCCAGTTTACGACCCGGTCCTGATGGCCCGTCGTGACGATGTGGTGAGAGAAGTTTGCAAGACAACGACAGCGATACGGGTCGCTAGGCTGGCGGTCGTGGAACTGACCCATGTCGATGCAACCGGCGCGGCCCGGATGGTGGACGTCTCGGCCAAGCAGGTCACCGTCCGGCAGGCGTGCGCGTCCGGGGTGTTCCGGACCACCGCCGAGGTGGTCGCGCTGTTGCGGGCCGACGGCCTGCCCAAGGGGGACGCGCTGGCGGTCGCCCGGATCGCCGGGATCGCGGCAGCCAAGCGGACGCCGGAGCTGATCCCGCTGTGCCATCCGGTGGCCATCCACGGGGTGACGGTGGAGCTGGCGGTCGAGACGGACTGCGTGGGCATCACCGCCACGGTGCGCACCGCCGACCGCACCGGCGTCGAGATGGAGGCGCTCACCTCGGTGGTGACGGCCGGGCTGGCGTTGTACGACATGGTCAAGGCCGTGGACCGGTCGGCGGTGCTGACCGACGTCCGGCTGGAGCACAAGTCCGGCGGCCGGCGCGGGGACTGGGACCGGGAGCCGTCATGACCGGCTCGATCGCGGCCGCGGTGATCACCTGCTCGAACCGCTCCGCCGCCGGTGACCGCCCGGATTCCTCGGGCCGGTTGCTGGCCGACACGCTGGCGGACTGGGGCTACGACGTGCTGGCCAAGCTGGTGGTGCCCGATGACGTGGCGCTGATCCAGAAGGCGCTGCGGCAGGTGCTGGCCGACGGCGCCCGGCTGGTGCTGACCACCGGCGGGACCGGCCTGAGCCCGACCGATGTGACGCCCGAGGCGGTGGCTCCGATGATCGAGCGCGCGATTCCGGGCATCGCCGAGCGGCTGCGGCTGGTCAACGCCGACCAGGTCCCGACCGCGGTGCTCTCGCGCGGGGTGGCCGGCCTGATCGGCGATGCGCTGGTGGTGACGCTGCCCGGCTCGCCCGGCGGGGTGCGCGACGGCCTGGCAGTGCTGCGGCCGCTGGTCGGCCACCTGCTCGATCAGGTCAGCGGTGGCGACCATCGACCCGGAGGTGGCGTATGAAGGTCCAGATCGCCGAGGTCAGCGAGGCGCCGCTCGACGTCGCCGCGCACTCGGCGGCCACTCGCAACGCCGCTGCCGGCGCCGAGGTGAGCTTCTGCGGGGTGGTGCGCGATCACGACCACGGCCGGACGGTGGTGGAGCTTGAGTACACCAGCCATCCCAGCGCCGCCGGCATCCTGCGGCAGGTCGCGGACGAGATCGCCGCCGACCCGGCGGTGCTGGCGGTGGCCGTCAGCCACCGGATCGGAGAGCTCGGGATCGGCGACGTCGCGCTGGTCGCCTCGGTCACCGCGGCGCACCGCCAGCAGGCCTTCGCCAGTTGCCAGCGGCTGGTGGACGAGGTCAAGGCCCGGTTGCCGATCTGGAAGCGGCAGGTGTTCGACGACGGCACCGACGAGTGGGTCAACTGCCCCTGACCCGGTGTTCGTACCGGGTGCGGTGCGGAGGTGGGGTCAGCCGCCGGCGAACGGCGGCAGGATGTCCACCACCGCGCCGGCGGCCAGTGGCTGATCGCTGCCGCTGGGCCGCACCTCGTCGACCAGGACCGAACTCGCGGCCACCACCTCGGCCAGCTCCGGGCGCGCCCGGAGCTGGCCGAGCAGGTCGGCGAGGGTGTCGGCGGTCAGCACCTCGGAGGCCAGGCCGGCCGCCCGGCGAGCTCCTGCCCAGTACCGGACGGTGACCTGGTGCTGCATCAGATTGAAGGCTTGTCCTGGTGGGTCTCCGGAGCCGCCCCCGGCGAGGCCAGGTCGGGGTCGACCTCGAAGGTGGACGTCGGAGCCGGCGGCCTCAGGTCAGGCTGGACCGGTGCCACCGGGTCGACGGTCACCGTGTCGGAGGCGCCGGAGTCCGCCGTCGGGCTGGTACCGGCCGAGGTAGTGGTGGCGGCCTTGTCGCCCACCTTCTGCGCGGTGTCGTGGACGACACCCTGCACCTTGTCGATCTGCCCGCTGTAGCGACCCTTGGTGGCCTTGTCCAGACTGTCGGCGGCCTTGTCGATGCCCTGGCTGACGGCGGGCGCGGCCTTGCCAGCCAGCTCGGTCGCGCGCTCCTTGGCCTGCTCGGCCAGCGGGCCGGCCTTCTCCCTGGCTTCGGCAGCCAGCACCGTTGCGCGCTCCTTGGCCTGCTCGGCCAGCGGGCCGGCCTTCTCCTTCGCCTGGTCAGCGATCTTCTTCAACTTGTCCAACATCGTTATGGCCTCCTCGTGGTGTTCAGTACCGGGCGAGCACACTGGTGGGGTGACCGAGTCGCAGCACAGTCAGCAATCCCCCGAGCCCTCTGACAGCGGAACACTGCAGCCTCCATCATCGCCTTCGGCAGCCCCTCGACGCCAGCCGGGGGAGGATCTGCTGCCCCGGCGTTCGGCCGACGAGGCGGAACTCGGCTGGGGCGACCGGCCCGGCGAGTACGGCGACGACTGGTACCTGGCCGAGCGCCCCCCGCATCACGGCTGACCGGCCGCCATCCCGGGCTGACCGACCATCGCCCGGCCACCAGCTCGTGCTGCCGACCACCCCGGCCACCGTCCCGGCCGAGCGGCCACCTCCGACCGAGCGGTGCTGCCAGCCGAAACGCCCAGCCGGAGGGTGAGTAGCGCTCAGAGCTGGGGGTGTTGCGGCGTGGGCCCGGCGGTTCCTTCGGACGGGCGGGCGCCCAACGCGTCCCGGATCTCGCGCAGCAGCAGGGTTGCTTCCGAAACCGCCTCTGGCTCCGGGGTCTTGCCGCTGGCCCGCAGCTGCTGGATCTTGGTCATCGGGACGACGAATACGAAGTAGACCACCGCCGCGGTCAGCAGGAACACGATGATCGCGTTGATGATCGTCGAAAAGTTGATGTTGGTCTTGGCCGCCAGCTTGCCGCCCCGGATGGAGTAGCTGAGTCCGTTCACCGAGGCGCCGGGCAGCGCATTCAGGATCGGCTGGATGATCGAGGAGACCAGGGTGTCCACCACCTTGGCGAAGGCGGTGCCGATCACGACGGCAATCGCCAGGTCGACGATGTTGCCGCGCAGCACGAAGTCACGGAAGCCTTTGATCATTTGTCGTCCCTCCCTGGGAAGGGTCGTGCGGGCGCTACTGCTCGGACCCCCCGTGCGGCCCTCATGTCGGAGGCACCAGACTAGCGATGAATTGTCCGCTCGGATGGTCGGCGAACCGGGCGGCGGTCTTGCGATCGGCGGCGATCACCAGGCTGGGAACGCTGCTCGCGGTGGCCGGCTCGGTTGCGGCCGGCAGCACGGCGAGCACCCGGAGGT
>JAVEEO010000391.1 GCA_030840415.1 Pseudonocardiales bacterium
TCCATCAGCAGGTTGTAGGTGGTGCGCTCCAGTTGGTGCGGCTGGACGCCCAGGCCGACGCTCAGCGCGCCCTGCGGATCGAAGTCCACCAGCAGCACCCGGCGGCCGAACTCGGTCAGCGCCGCACCCAGGTTGATGGTCGAGGTGGTCTTGCCGACCCCGCCCTTCTGGTTGCACAGCGCGATCACCCGGGCCGGGCCGTGCCGGCTCACCGGCTCCGGCTGGACCAGCGGTCGGCGGGTCCGGGCTCGGGCCGGATCGGTCGACCTCGCCGATTCGGCGGCACTGTCAGCCGCATGGGTACCGGCTGCCCCGGCACCGGCCGGTGCCGGCTGCTCCGAGCCGGACGGCATGCCCAGCGGTAGCTGCTGGGACTGGAACACCACTGCCTCGGCGGGTCCGGCCCCGGGCTTATCAGACGTAGTCATTGGAAAGTGCGCGCTCCTCGCAAGTGCCCCGCTGCGCCGCTGCACAGCTTGCCTGACCCGTTGCGGAGGTTACCCCACCCCGACGGCCGGCGACCGGCTGCGACCCACCTGTCGGCCCGCACCGGTGCAGCCCGGTGGTCACGTCCGGGCCCGGGCCCGCGGATGGGCGACGGTGTAGACCTCGCGCAACTGGTCCACGGTCACCAGGGTGTAGATCTGGGTGGTGGTGACCGAGGCGTGGCCCAGCAGTTCCTGCACCACCCGGACGTCGGCGCCGCCTTCCATCAGGTGGGTGGCGAACGAGTGCCGCAGGGTGTGCGGGGACAGGTCGGTGCCCAGGCCGGCCTTGTCGGCGGCGCCGCGCAGCACCGTCCAGGCGCTCTGGCGCGACAGCGGCCCGCCGCGGGAGTTCAGGAACACCTTCGGTGTGCCACGGCCCTGCCGAACCAGCTCGGGCCGGACCCTGACCAGGTAGGCCGACAGGGCCTTGGCCGCGAACGAGCCGAGCGGTATCAGCCGCTGCTTGCCACCCTTGCCACGCAGCAGCACGCTGCGGCCGGTCACGTCCAGGTCGTCGACGTCCAGGCCGACCGCCTCGGAGATCCGCGCCCCGGTTCCGTACAGCACCTCCAGCAGTGCCCGGTCGCGAACCGACAGCGGGGTCTGGTCGAAGTCGGCGGCGTCCAGGAGGCGTTCGACGTCCTCGACCGAGATGGCCTTGGGCAGCCGGCGCGGCGGGGCCGGCGGCTTGACCTCGCGGGCCACGTCGGCGGCCAGTTGGCCGTCGGCGTAGCCGAACTTGTGCAACCCGCGCACCGCGACCACGGCCCGGGCCGCCGAGGCCGCCGACAATGCCGGATGGTCGCGATCACCCTCGCGCAGGGCGGCCAGGAAGCCGCTGACGGTGGCCGCCTGCACCTCGGCGAGGGAGTCGATGCCCTGCTCGGAAAGGTAGCGCAGGTACCGGCGCAGATCACGCCGGTAGGAGCTCAGGGTGTTGGCCGAGGAGCCGCGTTCGACGGCCAGATGGTCGAGGTAGCCGGCCACCGTCCGGGCCGCGGCACCAGGGCGGCCGGCAGGCTGACCGGCGCCCCCGGCAACTCCCGCGGCGACTGCCGGTTCGGCGGTGATCATCTCGGCGGTCATCGTCTCGGCCGTCATCGCGTCGGCCGTCATCGTCTCGGCCGTCATCGTCTCGGCCGTCATCGCGCCGGCCGTCATCGCGCCGGTCCGACCCGGTCTGGACGGGCCGGCCAGGGCGCGTCGGCCGGCCGCAGGCCGCGCCAGCCGCCGGCCAGGGCCGACTGGGCGGCCAGCACGCCGGCGACCGCGGTGGCATTGGTCAGCTCGCCGGCCAGGGCCATCCGGACCAGCGCGTCCAGCGGATGCCGCTCGACGGTCATGCTGATCTCCTCGTGCTCGGGCGCGAAGCTGGCGTCGGTGACCTCGGTGAGCTGGCGGGCGAGGTAGACCCGGATCGCCTCGTCGCTCATCCCCGAGGAGTTGTACATGTCCAGCAGCACCGCCCACTCGGCGGCGGCCAGGCCGGCTTCCTCGAACAGCTCGCGGCGGGCCCCGGTCAGGGCCGGCTCGCCGTCGACGTCGAGCAGCCCGGCCGGCAGCTCCAGCAGCTCGTGCCCGACGGCGTGCCGGTACTGCCGGACCATCACCACGTTGCCGGCCTCGTCCAGCGCCAGGATCGCCACCGCGCCGGGATGGCGGATGACGTCGCGGTCGGCGACCGAGCCGTCCGGCATTCGCACCGCGTCGGTGCGCACGTCGAACACCGCTCCGGCGAAGCGCTGCTGGGAGGACACCACCTCGAAGTGGTGCCGGTCATCGCTCACCCGGGAACCGGGCCGGAGCGGGCCAGTTGCACGGCGCCGTCCGGGATCGCGGGAGCGTCGGGAATCTCGACCGGCAGCCGCTCCTGGTCGTTGTACTCCAGGGCCGCGGCCACAAAGGCCGAGAACAGCGGATGCGGCCGGGTCGGGCGGGACTTCAGCTCCGGGTGCGCCTGGGTCGCGACGAAGAACGGGTGCACCTCGCGGGGCAGCTCCACGAACTCCACCAGCCGGCCGTCCGGCGAGGTGCCGGAGATGACCAGCCCGGACGCCGCCAGCACCTCGCGGTAGGCGTTGTTGACCTCGTAGCGGTGCCGGTGCCGCTCGGTCACCGAGGTGCTGCCGTAGGCCATCGCCGCGATCGAGCCCGGCACCAGCTCGGCCGGGTAGCTGCCCAGCCGCATGGTGCCGCCGAGGTCGGCGTTGCCGGCCACGACCTCGACCTGGTCGGCCATGGTGGCGATCACCGGATCCGGCGTCTCGGGCTCGAACTCGGCGGAGTTGGCCGCCGGCAGCCCGGCCAGGTCACGGGCCACCTCGATCGTCATGCACTGCAGGCCCAGGCACAGCCCCAGGGTCGGCACGCCGCGCTCCCGGGTGTAGCGGATCGCGCCGAGCTTGCCCTCGATGCCGCGGATGCCGAAACCGCCGGGGATCACCACGCCGTCCATGCCGGCCAGCTGCGCGGCGGCCCCGGCCGGCGTCTCGCACAGGTCGGAGGCCACCCAGTGCAGCACCACCTTGGCCCGGTGGGCGAAGCCGCCGGCCCGCAGTGCCTCGGTCACCGACAGGTAGGCGTCGGGCAGGTCGATGTACTTGCCCACCAGCGCGATCTTCACCTCGCTCTTGGGGTGCCGGACCCGCTCCAGCAGGCCGCCCCACAACGTCCAGTCCACGTCACGGAACGGCAGGCCCAGCCGGCGCACCACGTAGGCGTCCAATCCCTCGTCGTGCAGCACCTTGGGGATCTCGTAGATGCTCGGGGCGTCCACCGCCGCGACCACCGCCTCGGTGTCGACGTCGCACATCAGCGAGATCTTGCGCTTGACTCCTGCCGGGATCTCCCGGTCGGCGCGGCAGACCACCGCATCCGGGCTGATGCCGATGCTGCGCAGTGCGGCGACCGAGTGCTGGGTCGGCTTGGTCTTCAGCTCACCGGACGGGGCCAGGTACGGGATCAGCGACACGTGCAGGAAGAAGCAGTTGTCCCGGCCGACGTCCTGGCGGACCTGGCGGGCGGCCTCCAGGAACGGCAGCGATTCGATGTCGCCGACGGTTCCGCCGACCTCGGTGATCACCACGTCCGGGCTCTGGCCGTCCGGACCGGGGGCTGCCATCGACCGGATCCGGTCCTTGATCTCGTTGGTGATGTGCGGGATCACCTGCACCGTGTCGCCCAGGTACTCCCCGCGCCGTTCCTTGGCGATCACCGCCGAGTACACCTGGCCGGTGGTGACGTTGGCCGAGCCCACCAGGTCGGTGTCGAGGAAGCGCTCGTAGTGGCCGATGTCGAGGTCGGTCTCGGCACCGTCCTCGGTGACGAACACCTCGCCGTGCTGGAACGGGTTCATGGTTCCGGGGTCGACGTTGAGGTACGGGTCGAGCTTCTGCATGGTGACCCGCAGACCACGGGCTTTGAGCAGGCTGCCGAGGGAGGAGGCGGTCAACCCCTTCCCGAGGGAGGAGGCGACGCCGCCGGTGACGAACAGATGCTTAGTGGTCCGGGCTGAGTGAGCCAACGAGACTCCCGTGGTCGCATTCGATACGAGGTGCGGAGCGGGGACCGGAACGACGATCCCTCGTATGAGAATCCCTCATATCCACGGGAGTTCACGGTAACACGATCCGCGCGCGGGCAGCGCCAGCGACACTAGTTACCGGCTCCCGGCAACAGCCCGTCGCTGTCAGCGCCCACGCCGTAGTGGCCCTTGCGACCGGCCACCGTCTCGGCCCCGGTCAGCACCACCGTGAGCTGGCCGAGCGGACTGCTGGCGTCGTCCACGCTGGAAACCGCCTTGTTGGCGGTGTCGTCCTTGCGCACCAACGCCACCAGGCCACCGGCGGTGTCAGCGGCCGGGTCGCCGACCACCACGGTGGGTCCACCGGTGCCGGCGCCCAACTGGGTGGCGAACGACAGCAGCATCCGGCCGGGTTCGGCATCCACGGGCAGCGCGCCCGGCGCGACCAGCAGCACCAGCTTGCCGGCGCTCACCGACGGGCTTTCGACCTTGACCATGTTGAGGGTGCCGAAGCCGGCCACCACCTGCGCCAGGTCGGTGCTCTGGCCATGGCCGAGCAGGACGAAGCCGAGCAACGCACCGGCCAGCGTCCCGGCGTCATCGGTGGTCGGCAACTGCAGGCCGATCGGGTGCGCGCCGGAGGTCGCCAGCGAGCGGATGTCGTTGGCCCGCCGGGGATCGGTGAAGTCCTTGCTCAGCTGCAACCGGCTGGCGACCGTGCCGCCGGCCGCCTTGACCTGCTCGGCGATGGAGTCCTTGAGCCCCGTGGACGCACCCGGCGCGCCGAGCAGCACCACCGACGTCTTGGCCAGGCTGGCGCCGGCGATCTTGGCGCCGAAGCTCTGCGCCAACAGATCGGCGTCGGTCGAGCGGGCCCGCAGCGCCTGGTTCTGGCGCGCCAGGGCGTTGTTGTCCTTCTTCAGGTCGCTGACCTGCGAGCGCAGGTCACCGACCACCGCGCCGTTGAGCGCGCTGGTCCCGACCACCACCCCGAGCGCGATACCCAGGA
>JAVEEO010000425.1 GCA_030840415.1 Pseudonocardiales bacterium
AGATCATCGAACACCGCCTGAGCGCCACCAGCGCCCACATCGACACGGTGCAGGCCAACTTGAAGTTGGCGCTCGACCTCACGAGCGACTGCCACAGCGCCAACCTGCAAGCACGCGATCACACCCGCCGCCTGCTCAATCAGGCACTGTTCGAGTTCATATTCATTGACGAGGACGGGGTGCGTGCTGCGCTCGCTGAACCGTTCAAGACGCTGCTCGGGCCCGACGTCATGGAAGGTGTCGGACGAGGACAGCGACCGAAAGCTACGGCACCTGCCATAGCCAAGGCAGCGACCAGCGGTCCGAAGAGCCGGTCAGACGTGCGCCACGACTGGAATGCCGCATACATCCGCCGTATCCGGGCACAACGCCCTAAAACGAATAAACCCGCATCCGTTCAACACGGTGCGGGTTTGAAAGAGGTCACTCTGGTGCGCCCGAAGGGATTCGAACCCCTAACCTCTTGATCCGTAGTCAAGTGCTCTATCCGTTGAGCTACGGGCGCGTTGCAACCGAGAGCCGAGTCTAGCGGGTGGCCTGGACGCCGACCAAAGCGGTACCCGGGCCGCCCCCAGCGTTAGCCCTGACAGCACGAAGCCCCGTCCGAGGACGGGGCCAAGTGCTCAACGAGCGGAGGCTCGGGGATTTGAACCCCGGATGGGCGATTAACCCAAACCGCATTAGCAGTGCGGCGCCATAGACCGGACTAGGCGAAGCCTCCTTCGGCCGCCTGCACCAGCACGACCGTCAGCCGCACACCTTACTGGGCGCCCCGCCGCCCGGCCAACGCGACCCGGCCAATGCCGCAAACGGCCCTGCCAGCACCCGAGCCAGCGCTCAGCGCGGGCTGATGGCCGGCATCACGAACCCGTCCACCAGCTCGACCAGTTCGGCGTCGCTGATCGGCCGGCGGCGCACCACCACCCGGTGGATCAGGGTGCCGGCCAGCATCTCGGGCACCAGCACCGAGACGGCCTCCGGACGCACCTCGCCCCGGCGCACGCCGCGCTCCAGCAGGCCGATCAGCACCTGCTTGCGGGGGTCGAAGAAGTCGCATTCGAACGTGCCGCAGAACGCCTCGTCGCGCAGCGACTCCCCCATGATGGATCGCATCGCGTCGCCGCCCAGCCCGCTCATCAGCTTGGTGATCCGGCGGACCAGGGTCAGGATCGCGTCCCGGGTGCTGATCTTGTCATCGAGCTGCATCTCGACCGCGCCCAGCAGCGGACCGGCCAGCAGGTCGCCGAGCGAGTCCAGCACCAGCTCCTGCTTGGTCGGCCAGCGCCGGTAGATCGAACCCTTGCCGGTCTGCGCGCGAGCCGCAACCGACTCGATGGTGACGCTGCCGTAGCCGCCACAGGCCAGCTCGGCGATGGTGGCGTCCTTGATCGCGCGCTCGAGCTCGACACCACGCTTGCGCTGCCGTCCGGGCTCCTCTGCTGCGGGCACCGCAACCGGCTCCTCTGCCGCGGGCACCGCAACGGCAGACTTCGCGGGTGGGGGCGCTGCCGTGGTCATGTCGAGGGGGCGCTTTCTGTGACGGTCCGATGAACGGAAGTTGAGCTGTGAGCGAACTGAGCAACCTGCACTAGTGCACGTTTGCGTTCCTTATCCAACACCCGCTAGCCTACCTCAAGGAACGGCAGCGTTCCCTATGAAGTCCGAAGTGGGCAAGAACCAAGAAACCCGGGCAAGATCGACATCGCCCGGAGCCACGTGCCACCGCCGAGCGGCAGACCGCCCGGCACAGCTCCAGCACTCGAGGAGAGTCGTGACCACGACAAACCAGCCGGCCTCTGCCCACCGGGCGGGCGGCAAGGCGAAACACCCCGGCCTCACCCTGCTGATCATCGCCGGTGCGCAGCTGATGATCGTTCTCGACGGCACCATCGTGAACATCGCGCTGCCCAAGATGGGCGAGTACTTCGGCAAGAACCAGACCGACATGACCTGGGCGATCAACGCCTACACGCTGGCGTTCGGCGGCCTGCTGCTGCTGGGCGGCCGCGCCGGTGACATCCTCGGCCGCCGCCGGATGTTCATGGTCGGCCTCGCGCTGTTCACCATCGGCAGCTTCCTCGGCGGCCTGGCACACAGCTTCGAGTTCCTTATCATCGGACGGATCATCCAGGGCGTCGGCGGTGCGATCTCCTCGCCGACCGCGCTGTCGCTGATCGCCACCGAGTTCGAAGAGGGCCCCGAACGCACCCGGGCATTCGGCGTGTTCGCCGCCGTGGCCGGTGCCGGTGCCGCGCTCGGCCTGCTGCTCGGCGGCCTGCTCACCGAGTACCTGACCTGGCGCTGGGTGCTGTTCGTCAACGTCCCGATCGGCATCGCCCTGGTCGCCGGTGCCTATGTGTTCGTGCACGAGTCCGATCGGCTGTCCGGCCGGTTCGACTGGCTCGGCGGGGCGCTGTCCACCATCGGCATGGCCTCGCTGGTGTACGGCTTCATCCATGCCGCGTCCAAGGGCTGGAGCAACCCGACCACCATCGGCGCGTTCGTGGTGGCCGTGGTGCTGCTGATCGGCTTCGTGCTGCTGGAGTCCCGGCTGTCCTACGCGATGATGCCGCTGCGCACCTTCCGGGACAAGAACCGCTCGGGTGCCTACATCGTCATGCTGATCATCGGCGCGGCCATGTTCGGCATGTTCTTCTTCGTCACCTACTTCGTGCAACTGGTGCTGGGCTACTCCTC
>JAVEEO010000432.1 GCA_030840415.1 Pseudonocardiales bacterium
GCAGCGCCGCCATCGCCCGGCCCCGATCAACACCCGGACGACCCGGCGAGTAGCCACCTCGCTCCACTCCGGCCTCGTAGCTCGGTCGATGATCGCTCGGCTCGCCGTGCCAGAGCAGGTCCACCAGGGTGCGCTCGGCCCACTCCGGATGGGTGTGGGTCTGGGCGAACAGGCCCGGCACCACCCGGGCACCGAGCTTCCAGCTGCCGTCGTGGCGGACCTGTTCGCCGCCGAGCAGCCGCAGAAAGTGTGACTTGCCGGCGCCGTTGGAGCCCAGCACCGCCAACCGCTCGCCGTAGAACACCTCGAGCGAGAACGGCTTCATCAGCCCGGCCAGCTCCAGCCGCTGGCACACCACAGCCCGCACGCCGGTCCGGCCGCCGCGCAGTCGCATGGTGACGTTCTGCTCCTCCGGCTTGTCCGGTGGCGGCCCGTCGGCCTCGAATCTGGCCAGCCGGGTCTGCATCGCCCGGTACCGGGAGGCCATGTCGGGCGAGATCTTGGCCTGCTGCTGCAGGGTCCGCACCAGTTCCTTGAGCCGGGCATGCTCCTCGTCCCAGCGCCGGCGCAGCTCAGCCATCCGGTCATGCCGATTCGCCCGGGCCTCGTGGTAGGAGCCGAAGCCGCCACCGTGCACCCAGGTGGTGCCACCCTCGACCGTGACGATCCGGTCAGCGACCCTGGCCAGCAGCTCGCGGTCGTGGCTGACGAACAGCACGGTCTTCGACGTCGAGGTCAGCCGCTCCTCCAGCCACTGCTTGCCAGGCACGTCCAGGTAGTTGTCCGGCTCGTCCAGCAGCAGCACCTCGGCCGGCCCGCGCAGCAGCGCCTCGAGGGCGAGGCGCTTCTGCTCGCCGCCGGACAGCGTGCTGAGCTGGCGGTACTTGCAATCGTGGTAGCCGATGCCGAGCGCGGCCACCGTCACGGTGTCCCACAGCACCTGCGCGTCATAGCCGCCGGCGTCGCCCCAGTTGGTCAGCGCGTGGGCGTAGCGCAGCTGGGTCTTCTCGTCATCGGCCTCCATCATCGCCAGTTCCGCGGCGTTGAGGTCCGCCCAGGCCCGCGAGATCGCGGGTGCGGCCAGGCCGACCAGAAACTCCTCGACGGTGGTGGAGTCGCGCACCGAGCCGATGAACTGGCGCATCACCCCGAGGCCACCGGAGCGGGCCACCGCACCGGTCTGCGGCGCCAGGTCACCGGCGATCAGCCGCAGCAGGGTGGTCTTGCCCGCGCCGTTGGCCCCCACCAGGGCAGCCTTGGCGCCCTCGCCGATCCGGAAGCTGACGTCGGAGAGCAGCAGCCGCCCGTCGGAGAGCTGGTGCCGGATCGACTGCACGTCTAGGTAACCCACGGGGCCCAGTCTTGCGCACCGCGCAATCGCAAAACACTGCGCCACAATCGACACCATGACCACCTCGCTCGATGCGCTCGCAGCCGTCCTGCCCGCCGACGCGCTGGTCACCGATCCGGTGCTCATCGACAACTACCGCTACGACTGGGCCCGCGATCCCGGGGCCGGCGTGCCGCTGGCGGTGGTGCGCCCGCGCAGCACCGCCGAGGTCCAGGAGGCGATGCGGTGGGCCTGCCGGCACCGGGTTGCGGTGGTGCCGCGGGGAGCCGGCAGCGGGCTGTCCGGCGGCTCGTCGGCGGTGGCCGGCGGCATCGTGATCAGTCTGGACCGGATGCGCGCGATCCGGATCGACCCCGACTACCGGGTGGCCGTGGTGGAGCCGGGGGCGTTGAACGCCGAGGTGAAGGCGGCCGCCCGCGAGCACGGCCTGTGGTACCCGCCGGACCCGTCGTCGTTCGAGATCTGCTCGATCGGCGGCAACATCGCCACCAATGCCGGCGGCCTGTGCTGCGTCAAGTACGGCGTCACCACCGACTACGTGCTGGGCCTGGACGTGGTGCTGGCCGACGGCACCGCGATCACCCTGGGCGGCGCCCGGCTCAAGGACGTGGCCGGGCTGTCGCTGCTCAAGCTGTTCGTGGGCAGCGAGGGCACCCTGGGAGTGATCACCCGGGCGGTGCTGCGGCTGGTGCCGGCCCAGCAACCACCCAGCACCCTGGTGGCGCTGTTCGCCGGGGTGCCGGCGGCCGCCGAGGCGGTGGTGCGGATCAGCCGGGTGGCCCGGCCGGCGATGCTGGAGCTGATGGACCGGGCCGCGATCAACGCCGTCGAGGACCATCTGTCGATGGGGCTGGATCGCACCGCCGGTGCGTTGCTGGTCGCCCAGTCCGATGCCGGGTCCGGGGCCGCGGCCGAGATCGCGGCGATCGCCGAGGCCTGCCGGGCCTGCGGTGCGGACGAGGTGTTCAGCACCACCGACCCCGCCGAGGGTGAGGCCTTCGCACTGGCCCGCCGGGCGGCGTTCCCGGCGATCGAACGGCGCGGTTCGCTGATGCTGGAGGACGTCGGGGTGCCGGTGCCGCGGCTGCCCGAGCTGCTGGCCGGCATCGCCGAGATCGCCCGCCGCAACGACATCGAGATCCCGACGGTGGCCCATGCCGGCGACGGCAACACCCACCCGATCATCGTCTACGACGCCCAGGATCCGTCCTCGACGGCCCGGGCTGCCACCGCCTTCACCGAGATCATGGCGCTGGCCATCTCGCTGGAGGGCACCATCACCGGCGAGCACGGCGTCGGACGGTTGAAGAAGGCGGCGCTGCCCGACCAGCTCGGGCCGGAGGTGATGGCGCTGACGCACCGGATCAAGCACGCGCTCGACCCGCTCGGCATTCTCAATCCGGGTGCCGTGTTGTGGTGCCCACATAGCGCTGGCTTGACCCGGAGCTGGCTAGTCTGTCGCCAAATGACAGCGGCTGGGTGGGTCTGGATGGCCGTCGCCGCCATCCTGGCTGTGCTCGACTGGGCGGCGGTTGCTGCCGGTTCCCGGCTGCTGGAACGCTGCTTCAAGCCTGCCGTGCTGCTGGCCCTGCTCGCCGCGGCGCTGACCGCGCGGCCCGCGCATGCCGGCGTGCACGGCTGGCTGCTGCTGGCGTTGTGCCTGGGGCTGATCGGCGACGTCGCGCTGTCCTTCGCCCCGAGTGGGCATCCGGTCGGGGCGGCCCGGTCCGAAGCCGCGACCGGCCCGCCGCTGGCCGAGTCGCTGCGCTCGGACGCCGGTGAGGTGGTGGGCACCGCCCGGCCGGCGGTCCAGGCGCTGCCCCGGCCGGTGCCGGCCGGTGGCGCGCACCGAGCCGCTCAGCCGGATGCCGACTCGGCCGGCTCCGACGCCCTGTTCACCGCCGGCCTGGCCAGCTTCCTGCTCGGTCACCTCTGCTACTGCGCGGCGATGCTGCGCTACGGCACCGACCAGCTCAGCCTGGGCTTCGGCCTGGTACTGGCGCTGCTGGCGCTGCTGGCCTTCGGCCATCGGGTGCTGGCCGGTGCGCAGGCCCAGGGCGGCACCGCGCTGACCGTCGCGGTGGCGGCCTACATCACCGCCCTCGGCTCGGCGGTGGTGTTCGGGATCGGCACCTCCTCGCTGTGGGTGGCCTACGGCATCGTGCTGTTCGCCTTCTCCGACCTGGTGCTAGCCAGCGACCGGTTCGTCGCCCGGCGCGGCTGGGCTCCGCTCACCGTCGCGATCAGCTATCACCTGGCCCAGTCGTTGCTGGTGCTCGGCCTGGTGCACTGACCGTTCCGCGTACGGGCCGGCCGTAAGCTCATCCGGTGCCTCGCCGTCCGAAGAGAACCGTGCCCACCGTGCTGCTGCCGGACCCGCTCGGCACCGACGAGCAGGACTGGCAGCCGTGGCTGGCGGGCCAGCTGCGCGAGACCGGTCGCGAGGTGCGCGTGGTTTCCTGGCCGGAGCCGGCCGCGGCCGACCTGGACAGCTGCCTGGCCGTGCTGCGTCGGGGGCTGGCCGGGCTGCCCGACGACGGTTTCGACGTGCTCGCCCACTCGACGGCCTGCCTGCTCTGGCTGCACCACGCGAGCCGCGAGGACGCTGGCAGGAACACTGATGCTGGCAGTGACACCGATGCCGGGAGCTCGCCGCGGCCGGCCCGGGTGGCCCTGGTCGCCCCGCCGGCACCGGATCGGCAGCTGCCGGCCTGGGACTTCCTGCGGCCGGTGCCGCTGGCGGTGGACGCGCTGCGCCGGGCCGCCGACGGCACCGTGCTGGTCGGCGGCGACGACGACCCGCAGTGCCCGGGCGGGGTCGCACACGTCTACGGCGCCCCGCTGAAGATGGCGGCCACCGTGATCGCCGGCGGTGGCGCGCTCACCGCGGCTGCGGGCTTCGGCCCATGGCCGGCGGTGCTGGACTGGTGCGGCCGGGACAACCTCGCGTTCCGGGCCTAGGTGTTGCCCGCCCGGCTCGTGCAAGCCTGGTCGTCCTGTGAGTACGACTAGGGTCGTGGCACGAACTCAATCTTCGGTCCAGGTAAAGATTATTCGGCGACCCCGGTTCGCCCAGCCATTGATAGGCATCTGGCCAGCGTAGGCACCGAAGCCCATCCAGCCACCCTTCCACAGCTGAAATGCCCCCAACGAACTCAGATTGGGCCCATAAAGGATCTGCCTCGCCTCTTTTACCTTATCTTTGGTCTCTATACGGATCTCTTGGCCTACCGGAGACCAGCCTTGCATATAGGGAAAGTAGCTCAACGACTTCCACCACGTGATCTGATCAGCCATGCGCA
>JAVEEO010000461.1 GCA_030840415.1 Pseudonocardiales bacterium
AGTTGACCGAGAAGCAGGCGTTCGACGCGCTGCGGATCGCCAGCCAGCATTCTCACAAGAAGCTGTACGACATCGCGTTCGACGTGGTGGAGACGGGACACCTGGAGCTCCCGTCGCGACAAGCCACGCGGGCCTAGGAGGCCGTGCGGGGACGTCGGCTTGCCTGCGGTAGGACTCCAGAAAGGAGGGAACGCGGTCCTTGGAGCGGCCGATGATGGCGCGCTCGCCCGTAACCAGCACCGGCGGCTCATCAGGCGCGGATGCTCGACAAGAAGATCGGCCACCGCCTCGGGCGTGACATAGTCATCGGCGCCGAGGCCGAGCCGAGCGTGCTACTGCCTGCGCTGCGAGCGTAAAGGCCAGCGCCGTAGGTCCTAACGGGCCACGGCCACGGGTGCGGGGAGTTGCCTCGACGCGGGGCACTTCCAGCGACCCCTTGAGTTACAGACAACATGGGGCCGAAGCGAGCGCTTAGTGTTCCCGCCCATGACTATCCCGCCGCGGCACGTCGGCCTGCCGCAAGGCCCAGGCTGGCTGACACTTCCTGCGGGACGGACGAAGTCTCGGGTCTGCTGCACCCGACCGGCAGCCGAACCGGGCAAGGCGCCGAGCAGGGGGATGACAGAATCCGGGCATGGACGGTGATCTTCGGGTGCTCGCCGGCGGGGACGGCGAGCCGTTGCTGCTCCTGCTGCACGGGCTCGGCGCGACCGGCGACGTGTGGGCCGGCTGGCGACCGATGCTGACGGAGCGGTGGCCGGGTCGGTGGCTGGCGCCCGACCTGCCCGGTCACGGCGGCTCCGCGCCGCTGCCGGAGTACACCTTCGACGCGCTGGCCGCGGCGGTGCGCCCCCTCGTGGAACCCGAGGCCGTCGTGCTCGGGCATTCCCTCGGCGGGGTGATCGGCCTGGCGCTGGCCGCCGCCGGGGCGCCGGTGGCCTCGGTGGTCGGACTGGGGATCAAGGTCGACTGGACCGACGAGGAGCTCGACAAGGCACAGGCGCTGGCCCGGCGGCCGGTGATGTGGTTCGACTCGCGCGAGGAGGCAGCCGCGCGGTACCTGCGGGTGGCCGGGCTCGCCGGCCTGCTGGCCGCCGACGATCCGGCGGTGGTGGCCGGGCTGGTGCGGCAGGACGGCCGGTGTCGCCTCGCCCTGGACCCGCGGGCCTTCGGGGTCGGGGCGCCCGATATGGCCGGCCTGGTAACGCGATCCACGGCGGCGGTAACGCTGGCGCGTGGCGAGCTCGACCCTATGAACAGCGACGAGCAGCTCGGACGGCTGGGCGTGCCGGTGGTGACCCTGCCCGGTCTCGGCCACAACGCCCACGTGGAAAGTCCTGACGGCTGCCTGACGCTGCTGGCATAGCGGGACGGCCGGCCACGGTCGAGTCGGGCGCCGCGCGATGTGACACCGGCTCGGCGTTGAAAGGGTTTACAAGACCACCTAAAGGTGTAGCTCCAACCGTCGATAGAGTGCTGTGTCGCATTCACGTCGCTCGATCGGCTACCTGCTCCTGGCAGTCGTCGTCGTCACCGCGTGTCTGCTCTACTCCTTCCAGCGCCAGCGCGCGGTGGCAGTTCGGTCGGCCGACAGCGCGGAGAGCGTGGTGTCCGCCCTGACCGCCATGTTGGATCAGGAGACCGGGGTTCGCGGCTTCCTCAACTCCGGTCGCGAGGAGTTCCTGCAGCCCTACGTCAGCGGCCAGGCCGACTACGAGCGGGCCCGGATCGCTGTCAACAAGGCTGCCGGCGACGACCCGAGCTCGGCCCGGTTGGCCAAGGCGGAGGATGTCGCGGCCCGGGACTGGCAGGCGCGGGCCGCTCAGGCAGTCGCCGCGCGCCGAGTGGCCGCTCCGGTGGCGGGCAGCCCGACCGTGGTCGAGCAGGCACTGCAGCGCAAGAAGCAGATGGACCTCTTCCGCTCCCTCAACAACCAGTTGCGGGTCCGGTTGAACCAACGTCGCGACGCCACTCTGCGCACGTCCGGCGAGGCCTATACCGCGATCGTCGTATTGCTGGCCGGGCTGTTCGCGCTCGCGGGCCTGCTCTGGACCCAGCGCTCGGGCCGCCGGGCGGTGGCCCATCGGGAGCTGGAGATCGCCTACCGGATCCGGCAGCGGGAGTTCTCCGACCTGATCCAGGCAGTGGAGAGCGAGACCGAGGCGCATGAGCTGGTGCAGCGGCACCTGCAGCGGTCCATCCCCGGTGCCCGGGCCACCGTGCTGATCCGCAACAACTCCGACAACCGGCTGCAGGCCTCCACCGCGCCGGCCGCCGAGTCGGTGCTCAACGAGTCGCTGGTCGATGCCGAACCCCGTTCCTGCCTGGCGATCAGGCTGGGACGAGCGCACCAGGACGGCACCGACCATGACGAGCTGATCTCGTGCGGGGTGTGCAACCGGGTGCCGGGCACCGCCAGTTGCGAGCCGTTGCTGGTGAGCGGCAAGGTGATCGGCTCCGTGCTGGTCGAGCAGCAGCAGCCGATGGCTGAGCAGCAACGGCGCGGCTTCAGCGACACCGTCGCGCAGGCAGCCCCGGTGCTGGCCAACCTGAAAACCATTGCGATCGCTGAGAGCCGGGCATCGACCGACGCGCTGACCGGCCTGCCCAACCGGCGCGCGATGAACGACACCCTCAAGCGGATGGCGGCTCATGCCGGCCGCAGCGGCGAACCGCTGGCCGCCATCGCCTTCGACCTTGACCACTTCAAGAAGGTCAACGACAGGTACGGGCACGAGGTGGGCGACGCGGCGCTGTCGGCGGTCGGTGAGTGCCTGCGAGACATCCTCCGGGAAAGCGACTTCGCGGCCCGGATCGGTGGCGAGGAGTTCCTGGTACTGGCACCGGACACCGGTGTCGAGGGAGCCGTGGTGCTTGCCGAGAAGCTCCGAGAGGCGCTGATGCGCGAGGAGGTTCCCCAGCTGACGCAACCGATCACCGCCAGCTTCGGCATCGCGGTGATACCGCACCACGCCGGCAGTGCGGACGTGCTGCTGCGCCGGGCGGATCGGGCCTGCTACCTGGCCAAGGACCGGGGCCGTAACCAGGTACAGGTGACGGCCAACGAGGACGTCAGCGGCCTGGAAGGCTCGACGGCACGCACCACCTCGTTGTCTCCCACTCCGTCGACGAGCGTGGCGAGCAGCCCGAACGTCTCGGACGAACCGGCTGCGGATGGGGTGACCGCACCTACCGGCTGACCAGGCTGCTCGCGCCCGCCCTCCCCGTGGGGAGCCCCCCACCACGGATACCTCGCCGTGGTAGTCACGGCCGTCGTGATGGCGGTGATCCTCCCAACGATCACTTGGGCGATTGCCACCGTGCCGCGCAGGATTATCCGGTTGGCTCGGTGCGACTGACGGAGGATCTGAAAAGCGGTAGTGTAGCGGACGGGCGGCCGCTGCGCTTGGATCGGCGCTATGTCCAGTGAGTTCATCCGAGGCCTGTGGCAGCTGTACGAGCCGCTGCACGCGGTCACCTATTTCGGAAGCCAGGCCCGGGCAGCCTTCGAGAGCGCCGGACTGCGCGGCTTCTGGCGTGGCTACTTCGCGGGTCGGGCCGCTCCGCTCGGTACGGTGGCGGCCGCACCGGTCACCGCCGCGTTCTTCTCCTTCGCGCCGGCCATGGTGGCCCGTGCCGTGCCCGACGTGTGGCAGCGGGCGTCGCCGGACCAGGCTCTCGCCGCTCGCCTGGACGGCGCGGCGGCCGTGCTGCGGGCGGTGCTGCCCGACGAGCCGGAACGGTGGGCGGCGGCCGCCGGCCTGTTGGAGACGGTGGCCCGGGCAGCGGTGACCGACGGCCGGGTGCTCGGCGCGGCCAATGCCGCCCTGCCCCGCCCCGCCGACCCGCTCGCCCGGCTGTGGCAGGCCGCCACGGTGCTGCGCGAGCACCGGGGCGACGGGCATGTCATCGCGCTGGTCGACGCCGAGTTGGACGGCTGCCAGGCGCTGGTGCTGCGCGACGCGCTGTACGGCGGCCGCGAGCAGCTGCAACCCAACCGGGGCTGGACCGACAGCGAGTGGGACGGTGCTGCGGAGGCTCTGGTGCGACGCGGCTGGCTGGCGGACGACGGCCGGCCCACCACCACGGGAGCGGCCGCACACCGGGCCGTGGAGGGCCGCACCGACCGGCTGGCCGCCCAGCCCTGGACGGCGCTCGCCCCGGCAGAGCGGAGCCAACTCGTGCGGCTGCTGGCTCCGCTGGCCGAGGCCGCCGGTGGGGTCGTTCCCTATCCCAACCCGATGGGCCTGCCCCGGCCGGCGGGATGAGGATGCCTGAGCGGGGTGGCCACCGTGGTGCGATTGGCCGGTGGCGACCGTATAAGTCCGCCGCCGGCGGCCGCCCGAATCCGAGGTGCTCACGCAGCGTGGTGCCGCCGACGGGGCCGGTGCCCCGGCCGCCGTCAGCGAGATCTCGGTCAGCAGGCGCCCGGACCGCCGTAGCGGAAGCTGTTCGCCGACGTCACCTGGCTGTCGTAGAGCGTGGAGTCGTCGACGGTGCCCCGGCTCAGGTTGGCCGCGGTGGTGCTGTTGTAGTAACCGACACCGGTCACCGCGGTGGCTGAGGCGTTGGTGCCCAGGTAGCCGTTGCCCATGTTGGTGCACGGCCGCACGACCGTGGTGGAGACCTCGCCGAACTCCTGCACCAGGCCGGTTTTGGTGAAGGTGGGGCTGGTCCACAACGTGCCGGGGAGGTAGCCGAACCAGGTCCCGTTGTAGCCGTACCACCAGTTGCCCTGGAAGTACTCGATCGCGAACTGCGCCGGGGTGCTCGACGGGGTCAGTGCCATTCCGGGGGTGATGGTGGTCGAGGTGCTCTGCACGAAGCCGCAGCCGCCATTTTCCATGTTGTAGCAGGTGGGTTGGCCGTTGATCCAGTGGAAGATGAACAATCGCGGTGTCTGGTCCTGCGGACGGTAGACCCGCCAGCCGATCTCGATGATCTGCTGGCCGTCCGCCGACTGGACCGCCATCTCGGCCAGGCTGTGGTAGTCGGCCGTCGCCACCACGGGCGACTGCACCGGAGTCGACATGTAGGCACCGTCGGACGTGACGTACTGGTAGGCACCGGCCCGGCAGAAGTACTGGCTGGTGGTGCGGTAGGTGCACCCGGTACCGGTGCCGGTCGTGGAATTCACCGTCGGCGGTGCGTCCTTCGCTGCTTCTCCTTGTCCCGACGTGGTGCTGCCGGAGCTGACCTCCGTAAGGTGCCCGCTCGGGTCGCGCACGAGCTGGCTCTGTCCGGTGGCGCGGCCGGCATCCGACGACGCCTGCGCGCTCGGTTCTACCGTTGCCGATGCGAACATCGTCGCCATCGCTACCGCAAAACCAATGCGATGCGTTTCATCCTGCCTCCTCTGGTTGCGTGCAGCGGCTCAGTACCGCCTTCGTCCATTGTCGCATTAGTGGGCAGTTATCACGATTTCAACCGGACTCCTTCGGCGGCCGAGGATCCGGTTGTCGGCAGAATCAACCTGTTTGTGAAGGCCTATCCGCACCAGAGCGTGAAAGCGGCGGCCCTAGCCCAGGGCGGCTGAGACCAGTGCCCGGACCGCCGCGGCATCGTCGAGGCGGATGGCATCTCGGGCCAGTGCGACGCACCGGCCGAGGTCGAGTTCCCGGACCCGGGCCTTCACCGCGGGAACCGCGGGCACTGAGACGCTCAGCCCGCGCACGCCCAGTCCGATCAGGACGCCGATCGCTGCCTGATCGGCGGCAGCCTCACCGCAGACCGCCACCGGGATCCGGCCGGCCAGAGTGCGACACACCTGCTCGATCAGGCTGAGCACGCCGGGATCCAGCGGGTCGGACAGGTCCGCGACCGCGCGGTTGCCCCGCTCTGCCGCGAGCGTGTACTGGGTCAGGTCGTTCGTGCCGATGCTGAGAAAGTCCAGGTAGGGCAGGAAAGTCTCGATCTTCAGCGCGGCGGCCGGCACCTCGACCATCATGCCGACCCGCAGTTCGTCCGGCGGGCCGGCGGGTCCGGCGGCCTCGTCCAGCAGCCTTCTCGCATCGCGCAGTTCGGCGACCGTGCTGATCATCGGGAACAGCACGCTGACCGGCGCCTTGCGGGCGGTGTCGCAGATCGCCGCGAGCTGGTCGAGCAACAGCTCGCGCCGCCGCAGGCTGAGCCGGATGCCGCGCCGGCCGAGCTGCGGGTTGTCCTCCGCCGGCACCGGCAGGTAGCCCAGCGGCTTGTCGCCACCGACGTCCAGGGTGCGCAGCGTGATCCGGCGGCCGGCCATCGCCTCCGCTATCGCGAGGTACTGGGTGGCCTGCTCATCGCGGTCCGGTGCTGATTCCCTGTCCAGGAAAAGGAATTCGGTGCGCACCAGGCCGGCGTGGTCCGCACCGTGCGAAGCCGCCGCCAGCGCCTCGGCGTGCGAGCCCAGGTTGGCGCCCACCTCGATGGCGATCCCGTCGGCGGTACCGGCCGGCCGGCCGGCGGCGGCGCGCTGCCGGCTGGCGCGGGCAGCTGACTCGGTTGCCTGGTCATGCAACCGCGAGAGCGTGGCCTCAGGTGGGTCGAGGAGGAGTTCACCGCTGCTGCCGTCGAGGGCCACCGTGGCGCCTTCGGTCCAGTCGAGCACCCCGGCGCCGGCGCCCATCACGGCCGGAATTCCCCGAGCGCGCAACAGGATCGCCGCGTGCGAGGACGGGCTGCCGTAGGCCAGCACGACGCCGTGCACCGCATCGGCGTCCAGGCCGGTCACCTGGCCCGGGGTGAGCTCGGCGGCCACCACGATGCCGGGGCCGCTGGTCGTCCCCGGGCCGGCGCCGGTGAGCGCGGCAATCAGTTGCGCACCGATCGCGCGCACGTCCTCGGCGCGAGCCCGCAGGTAGGGGTCGGCAAGCTGGGCCCATTGCCGCTCCACGGCGGCCATCGCGGCGGTGCAGGCGGTGACCGGATCGTCGCCGGCCTCCAGCCGGGACCTGATGTCGGTGGTCAGCTCCTCGTCGTCGAGCAGCAGCAAGTGCGCGTCGAAGATCTCAGCCTGTCCCGGCCCGGCCAGCTGCCGGTACCGGGTTATCTCGCGCCGGACCGCCGCCAGCGCCGCCGTGACCTGCTGCCATCCCTGTGCCGGACTGCCCGGCCGGCTCCGGCGCTCGATGGTGGGGCTGGCGCGCAGCGTCCGGACCGGGCCGATGCCGATGCCGGCCGAGGCGGGCAGCGGACCGCTCTCCGGCAGCCGGACCGGCTCGGCAATCTCGTCCGCCGTCTCGCCGAACCGGTGCTCGGCCAGCTCGAGCAGCCGGTCGACTGCCTCGCGTGCCTGCGGACCCGCGGCCAGCACTTGCACCCGATGGCCGTGCAACGCACCCAGGGTGGCCACCCTGCTCAGACTGGCCGCCGGTACCGGGCCGGCGCCGGTGCTCAGATTGCGCAACCGCACCCGGGCGTCCAGTCCCCGCAGCGCGCCGACCAGCCGGGCGGCCGGGCGGGCGTGCAGACCGTGCGGGTTCGCCACGGTGAACTCGGCCAGTTGGTCGTCGGACCCGGTCAGGTCCGCGTCGGCGCCCGGTTGCGGGCCGGTCGGACCGTCCAGGTGAGCCGCCTTGCCCAGCAGCGCCTGCTGCGCTTCGGTCGCCACCTGTTGCCGGTCAGCACCGCCCGCCGCGGCCACCGCCGCCGCCACCAGCCCCTCGACCAGCGGCGCCGCCGACAGCAGCACCCGGTCCCGCACCACGGCGTCCTCTATCAGCTCCAGCGCCAGCTCCGCACTGAGCACCGCGCTGCCGAGGTCCATCAGC
>JAVEEO010000336.1 GCA_030840415.1 Pseudonocardiales bacterium
GTCGTACGAGCATTAGCGTGGACCATCGAGGACCTCCTGAGGGTGAATGCCTAGACACATCCACTCCGCCAGGAGGTCCTCCCAATTTCAACCAGCCACGCCGTCAACAACCTCCCGGGTCACGACATCTAGGAGGCCGGCCCGCAGACGCCCGTAACCTGGATGGCGCCGTCTTCCACCTTCGGGGGGCGGCTGGGCTCGCACGCCGCCCGCGCCGCTGGCCTAGCTAAGGGGTTCCTCGGTGTTCGACACTCTGTCTGATCGGCTGACCAAGGTCTTCACCGGCCTGCGCGGCAAGGGCCGGCTCTCGCCGGCCGACATCGACGCGGTGGCCCGCGAGATCCGGATCGCGCTGCTCGAGGCCGACGTCGCGCTGCCGGTGGTCCGCCAGTTCATCGCCGCGGTGAAGGAGCGGGCGGTCGGCGAGGAGGTCAGCCGGGCGCTCAACCCCGCCCAGCAGGTCATCCAGATCGTCAACGAGGAACTGATCACCATCCTGGGCGGCGAGACCCGCCGGCTGCAGTACGCCAAGAACCCGCCGACGGTGATCATGCTGGCCGGCCTGCAGGGTTCGGGTAAGACCACGCTGGCCGGCAAGCTGGCCCGTCATCTCAAGGACCAGGGCCACGCCCCGGTACTGGTGGCCGCCGACCTGCAGCGCCCGAACGCGGTCAACCAGCTGCAGGTGGTCGGTGAGCGCGCCGGGGTCGCGGTCTACGCCCCGCAGCCGGGCAACGGCGTGGGCGATCCGGTCTCGGTCGCCCGCGACTCCCTCGACTTCGCCCGGCGCGCCCAGCACGACATGGTGATCGTCGACACCGCCGGCCGGCTGGGCATCGACGCCGAGTTGATGCAGCAGGCCGCCGACATCCGCGATGCCGTGCAGCCACAGGAGATCCTGTTCGTGCTGGACGCGATGGTCGGCCAGGACGCGGTCAACACCGCCCAGGCGTTCCGCGACGGGGTCGGCTTCACGGGCGTGGTGCTCACCAAGCTCGACGGCGATGCCCGCGGTGGCGCGGCGCTGTCGGTGCGCTACGTCACCGGCCAGCCGATCCTGTTCGCCTCCAACGGCGAGAAGCTCGAGGACTTCGACGTCTTCCACCCCGACCGGATGGCCTCGCGGATCCTGGACATGGGTGACGTGCTCACCCTGATCGAGCAGGCCCAGCGGACCTTTGACGCCGACGAAGCCGAGCGGATGGCGTCCAAGATCACCAGCGGGAACCAGTTCAGCCTGGAGGACTTCCTCGAGCAGTTGCAGGCGATCCGGCGGATGGGTCCGATCGGCAACCTGCTCGGGATGCTGCCCGGTGCCGGGCAGATGAAGGAGGCGCTGGCCCAGGTCGACGACAAGGACCTGGACCGGACCGCCGCGATCATCCGGTCGATGACGCCGGCCGAGCGCGAGGACCCGAAGATGATCAACGGCTCGCGCCGGCTGCGGATCGCCAACGGTTCCGGGGTCACGGTCAGCGAGGTCAACAACCTGGTCGACCGGTTCTTCGAGGCCCGCAAGATGATGGCCCGGATGACCGGTGGGATGGGCCTGCCCGGTGCTCGGCGGAACAACAGCAAGAACAACCGCAAGAACAAGAAGGGCAAGAACAAGCAGGCCGGACGCGGGCCGAGCCAGCCCAGGATGCCGGCCGGCCTGCCCGGGGGCCTGTCCGGGCTGCCAGGCAGCGCGTTCGGGCCCGGTGGGGCCTCAGGCCTGCCCGGGCTGCCGCCGGGCACCGAGCTGCCCGACATCTCCAAGTTCAAATTCCCCAAGAGCTGATCCGCGAAGGGCCTGATCGCAGGGCCCTGATGTACCCGCAGGCCCTGAATGTGGACGCAGGGCCTGATGTGACGGCCTGGACAACGTGGCCGGCTCAGCGCCGGTGTGCCGCCCGGCGGCTCAGCGACTGCTGGCGGTGGGTGCGGAGTTTCCCCAGGTCGACCATTCGGCCCGCGCGCTGGTCGGCATGCCGGTCAGGTGGCCCTGCAGGGTGTCCACTCCGAGAGCAGTCAGGCAGTCCAGCTCGCTGGCCGTCTCGACCCCCTCGGCGACGACGGTGGCGTCGAAGCTGCGGGCGAAGGTCACCATCGCCCCCACCAGCGCGCTGCGGGCGGGATCCTTGTCCACCCCGGTGACGATCCCGCGGTCGATCTTGATGATGTCGGGGGCCAGCGCGACGATGTGCCGGAACGAGGCGTAACCGGCGCCGGCATCGTCCACAGCGAGCCTGATCCCGTGTGCGCGCAGCCGCATTCGCGCCTCGATCAGCGGCGCGTAGTCCTCGATCGAGGAGTGCTCGGTTACCTCGAGCACCAGCCGGTCGGGGCGGATCGAGGTCGAGCGCAGTTCGGCCAGCAGCGCATTGCTGGCGAAGGTCGACGGCGAGACGTTGACCGCGACGTAGACGTCGGGTGGCAGGTCGACGGCGGCCTTGAGGGTGCAGCGCACCGCCAGCAGGTCCAGCTGCAGCGCCCGGTCCACCAGCTCGGCGTCGGTGAACCACTGCAGAGGCGTGATCACCGGGTCGCCGCCGAACCGGGCCAGTGCCTCGACGCCGACCACCTGCATGTCCCGGGCGTCGACCACCGGCTGGAACGCGATGCACAGGTCGCCGGTGCGGATCACCTCGTCGACCCGGCGGAACATCCGGCGCAGCCGGCGCTGCTCGCCGAACTGGGTGCCCAGCACCTGCCACAGGGCCAGGCACTGCAGCGGCAGCACGACTACCGAGACCACCGCGGTCACCAGCACGATCCGGTTCGAGCCGAGGTCGCCGCGGGTGCGATCGAGCAGCAGCAGCAGCGGACCGGTCAGCGCGATGACCAGGTCCAGGATCGTGATGGTGACGATCAGACGCCACACTCGACGGTCCGGCATTCGCCTCGCCCCCCGTTTTCGGGCATCGTCGCGGTGTACGCGTGGATACGTGTTCCGCGGCGCGCGCGGCGCCGGGATCCAGCAGCAGCCTACCTGCACCGGTTGCCGCGCCAGTTCCAAACGGCGGTATCCGTACTCCATCGGTCCTCGGGCCGCCGCTAGGCTGCCCGCAGCGACCGGTGCGGTCGCCATCGCCGACCTCAGCGCCGAGGAGTGCCTGCCATGGCCGAATCGCCCACCGCCGCAGCCGCTGACCCAGTGGCCGGCATCGCCGCCGGCTATGACTTCGGCGCGCCGGCGTTGGAACTGGGGTCGGTGGTGCTGGACGGCCAGGCCTACCCCTCGGCCGGGGTTCGCATTCCGCTGAGCATGTTGAACCGGCACGGCCTGATCGCCGGCGCCACCGGCACCGGCAAGACCAAGACGTTGCAGCTGCTGACCGAACAGCTCTCGGCGGCCGGCGTGCCGGTGGTGGTCGCCGACATCAAGGGTGACCTGTCGGGGTTGGCCAGCCCCGCCCCGGCGCCCCAGCCGGGCGACCGGGTGTCCCAGCGGGCCTCCGACACCGGTGACGACTGGCAGCCGGCCGGCTTCGACGTGGAGTTCCTGGCCCTCGGCGGCCTGGGCAGCGGGGTGCCGGTGCGGGCGACCATGAGCTTGTTCGGCCCGCTGCTGCTGGCCAAGATCCTGGAGCTGAACGACACCCAGGAGTCCTCGCTGGCCTTGATCTTCCACTACGCCGACTCGGCGGGATTGCCATTGCTGGACCTGAAGGATCTGCGGGCGCTGATCCAGTACCTGACATCAGACGAGGGCCAGGACGCGCTGAAGGGCATCGGCGGGCTGAGCAAGGCCACCGCGGGGGTGATCCTGCGGTCGCTGATCACCCTGGAGAACAACGGCGGTGAGGCGTTCTTCGGCGAGCCGGAGTGGGAGCCGGCCGACCTGATCCGGACCGGCAGCGACGGCCGCGGCATCGTCTCGGCCCTGGAACTGGCCGCCGTGCAGGACAAGCCCCGGCTGTTCTCGACGTTCCTGATGTGGTTGCTGGCCGACCTGTTCGCCGAGCTGCCCGAGGTCGGCGACCCCGACAAGCCCAAGCTGGTGTTCTTCTTCGACGAGGCGCACCTGCTGTTCAGCGACGCGTCCAAGGCGTTCTTGGAGCAACTCACCCAGACCGTCCGGTTGATCCGGTCCAAGGGGGTCGGCATCTTCTTCGTCACCCAGGTGCCGGCCGACGTGCCCGACAGCGTGCTCGGCCAACTGGGCAACCGGGTGCAGCACGCGCTGCGCGCCTTCACCCCGGACGACGCCGCGAACCTGGCCAAGGCGGTGCGCACCTACCCCAAGACCGAGACCTACGACCTGGCCGAGCTGCTCACCCAGCTCGGGATCGGCGAGGCCGTGGTCACCGTGCTGTCCGAGCGGGGTGCCCCGACGCCGGTCGCCTGGACCAGGTTGCGCGCGCCGCGCTCGTTGATGGCCCAACTGGATCCGTCCGTGCAGGCCCAGGCGGTCGCCGGGTCGCCGCTGCTGGCCAAGTACGGCACCCCGATCGACCGGGACTCGGCGTACGAGAAGCTCACCGCGCGGCTGGCGCAGGCAGAACCCGATCCGAAGGCAGAACCCGATCCGAAGGCCGCTGAAAAGGCCGGCCCGGCACCGCACGCCGAGCCCGCACCGCGCGCCGGTTCGGGTTCCGAGCACGGCGGGGCGGTGGCCGACGTCCTCGGCTCGCAGGCGTTCAAGTCGTTCGCGCGCTCGGCGGCCACCGTCCTCGGCCGGGAGATCACCCGCTCGCTGTTCGGCACCGCCCGGCGGCGGCGCCGGTGACCGCGCTGCACCTGCGCGGGGTCTTCCTGCCCGAGGAGCAGCAGCGCGACGCCTGGATCGTCGACGGCCGGCTCAGCTTCGAGCCGGTGCGCGAGGCCGACACCATCGCCGACGGCGGCTGGGTACTGCCCGGCTTCGTCGACGCGCACTGCCACATCGGCGTCACCCTGGACGGCTGGGCCGACGACGAGGCCCAGGTGGAGCAGGCGCTGCTCGACCGCGACGCCGGTGCCTTGCTGCTGCGCGACGCCGGCGCCCCGGTGGACAACACCGGCGTGCAGCGCCGCGAGGACCTGCCCCGGCTGGTGCGCGCCGGGCGGCACATCGCCCGGCCGCGCCGCTACATCCGTGACCTGGGCGTCGAGGTGGAGCCGCCGGACCTGGTGGCGGAGGTGGAGCGGCAGGCTGCCCGCGGCGATGGCTGGATCAAGCTGGCCGCCGACTGGATCGACCGCTCGATCGGGCAGCTGACGCCGGTCTGGCCGGACGACGTACTGGCCGCGGCGATCGGGCGGGCGCACCAACTCGGCGTCCGGGTCGCGGCGCACACCTTCAGCGAGCAGGCGCTGCCCGGGCTGATCAAGGCCGGCATCGACTCCATCGAGCACGGCACCGGGATCACCGCCGACCTGCTGGACGAGATCGCCCGCAGGCAGATCGCGGTGGTGCCGACCCTGATCAACATCGACACCTTCCCCGGCATCGCGGCCTCGGCGGAGCAGAAGTTCCCGGCCTACGCCGCACACATGCGGGCGCTGCACGGCAGCTCCCGGCAACGGATCCGGGACGCCTTCGAGGCCGGCGTGCCGATCTACACCGGCACCGACGCCGGCGGCTCGCTGCCGCACGGGCTGATCCGCGAGGAGGTCACCGCGCTGGTGGACGCCGGCCTCCCGCAGGCCGAGGTGATCGCCCAGGCGTCCTGGCGGGCTCGGGAGTGGCTGGGCTTCGAGGGCCTGACCGAGGGGGCGCTGGCCGACCTGGTGGTCTATGACGCCGATCCGCGGCGCGAGCTGGCCACCCTGTACGCCCCGCGCCGGATCGTGCTGGCCGGCAAGGTGGTCGGCTAGCGCCGAAGTTGGGCGGCCGGCAGCGGTTTACCTTCGCGCCGCGGTCGGCGATGCTGGTCGGGGGACACCTCTGGTCGGGGCAGGTTGCCGATGAGCATTCGCAGAGTGGGATCGATCGCCGTGGCGGTGGGGCGGGCCGCCGTCCGCGACCGGGTGAACGCCCATGCGGCGGCGATGTCGTTCTTCGCCCTGCTGTCCCTGGTGCCGGCGACGGTCACCCTGGGCGGCGTGCTGCATGCCCTGGCCCGCATCGGCGGACCCGAACTGGCCGTCCGGGCCCAGCAGGGAGCGGCCGAGGCCATCCGGCTGCTGATCGGCCCCAAGCTCGCCGACCCGGTCATCAACCCCTTCGTCCAGACCCAGTTGACGCAGACGAGCGGGCCGGCGATCACAGGCCTGCTGGCCTCGGGGTGGCTGATCAGCCGGGTCTTCTACTCCCTCGAACACGGTTTGGACGTCAGCTTCGGGGTGGCCGACCGGCGGCCGAGCAGGGTGCAGCGCCTGTACGCCCTGGGCCATGCCGTCGTCGCCGTTGCCGTCGTCTCGGTGACGCTGGCCGTCATGGTGCTCGGCTGGCACAGCGGCCACGCCGGCCTGGACCGGGTGATGGGGCAGGCTCCGGTGGTGGCGCAACTGTGGGTGGTGCTGCGCTGGCCGCTGCTGTTCTTCATCCTGCTCGGCGTCATCGTCAACCTGTACCGCTACGGTCCGAATGTCCGCCTGAGCGTGCGGCAATGCCTACCCGGCGCGTACCTGGCGGTGGTGCTGTGGATCGCCGCGGCGGGCGTCTTCCGCGGTTACCTGCTGATCGGGCCGGTCGCCCCGACCGGCGTGCACACCGACGACCTGCAGGTGGTGCTGATCGGGCGCGCCATCGGTGCCTCCATCGCGACCGGGGTGTGGCTGTACTTCTCGTCGCTGGCGGTGCTGACCGGCGCCGAACTCAACAGCGTGCTGCTGCAATCGCGGATCGCCGCCGCGGCCGGTTCGCCCGCCACCCCGACGCGGCTCGGGTCGGTTCCCGTCGCGAGTGAACCCCGGGCAGCCGGCCGTCCGAGACTGCCCCGGGCGATCGGCATCCGCGCGGCGGCGATCGGCCACTGGTTCGAGGGCCACGCTCGCTGACGGCCACTGGCAAGCCCGGGCGGCGGGCATCACTAGGCTGGCAGGCACGCCGAGGCGAAGGGCAACCGAGCAGTGACCACCGTGCAGCGCCGCCGTGCCATCGCGCTCCGGCGCTGGGCGATCGCGGTGGCGGTCTACCTGGTGGCGGTGTTCCACCGCACCTCGCTCGGGGTGGCCGGCCTGCAGGCGGCCGACCGGTTCGGCATCAGCCCCAGCCAGCTGAGCATCTTCGTGCTGCTGCAGCTGGGTGTCTACGCCGGTATGCAGATCCCGACCGGCATCCTGGTCGACCGCTACGGCCCGCGCCGGCTGCTGGTGGTGGCGGCCGCCACGATGGGCGTCGCCCAGGTGCTGTTCGCGCTGGCCGACAGCTACCCGCTGGCGCTGCTGGCCCGGGCGGTGCTCGGCCTCGGTGACGCGCTGACCTTCGTGAGCGTGCTGCGCTTCGCCGCCGGCCAGTTCGCGCCCCGCCGGTACCCGGTGGTGGTGGCCCTCACCGGCACCCTGGGCCAGCTGGGCAACCTGGTGGCGACGCTGCCGCTGACCGCGCTGCTGCACAGCGCCGGCTGGACCCCGACCTTCCTCAGCGCCGGGCTGCTGTCGCTGCTCAGCGGAGCCGCCGTGTACTTCCTGCTGCCCCGGGCGCCCCGGCTGCGACGCCGGCCGGCCGAGGCGGCCGCGTTGCTGGCATCGCTGCGCGGGGTGGGCCGCCGGGTGCACTCGGCCTGGTCGCTGGCCGGCACCCGGGCCGGCTTCTGGGTGCACTTCGCCTCGATGTCGACCGCGCTGGCCTTCGGCGTGCTGTGGGGCGTGCCGTTCATGGTCGAGGGGCAGGGGATGAGCCGCAACGCCGCGAGCACGGTGCTGCTGTTCAGCGTCCTGGTGGCCATCGTGGTGGGGCCGCCGATCGGCTACCTGACCGGTCGCTACCCGGCGACCAGGGTGCCGCTGGCAATCGGTACCAGCCTGGTGACGGTGCTGGGCTGGTACGCGGTGCTGGCCGCCTTTTCCGGCCCCATGCCGCACTGGCTGCTGGTCGCGCTGGTGCTGGTGACCAGCACCGGCGGCCCGGTCTCCTCGATCGGCTTCGCGCTGGCCCGCGACTACAACGGCCCCGCGATCGTCGGGACCGCAACCGGCGTGGTGAACGTGGCCGGCTTCGTGGCCGCGATCGTCGCGTGCCTCAGCCTGGGCTGGATGCTGGACCTGCGCGGGTCGGTGAGCCTGACCAGCTACCGGCTCGCCTTCGCGGTGGCGGTGACGGTGCAGGCGCTCGGGCTGGTGCAGATGGTGCGCTGGTGGCTACTGGCCCGGCACTGGGCGCTGCGGGCGCTGGAGGAGGGCCGGCCGATCCCGGTCCCGGTGGTGCGGCACCGCTGGGACCTCGGCACCTAGTAGCGCGGGAACGCCACCCGGCTCTCGCCCGATCTTCATTGGAACCCGATCTTCATTGGAACCGATCTTCATTGGAATTGGTCGTCCTGGCCGTCGATTTCAATGAAGATCCGCGAGAGGATGGGCTCCCGGTCCGGACGGAAAGCATGCCGGCCGGAGCGGCTAGGGTCGGGGACATGACCCAGCAGACCGGCAGTGTGGCCATCGTCGGCGGTTACGTCGTCCCGATCGAGGGCGACCCGATTCCCGACGCCACGGTGCTGATCACCGACGGCGTGATCACCGCCGTCGGCGCCGAAGTGCCGGTGGGCGGCGATGTCGAGGTGGTGGACGCCGCCGGCAAGTGGGTGCTGCCCGGCTTCGTCGACGCACACGCCCACGTCGGGGTGTGGGAGGAGGGCGAGGGCTGGGCCGGCGCGGATGTCAACGAGATGACCGACCCGAACGGTGCCCGGCTGCGCGCCCTGGATGCGATCAACCCCGCCGACGAAGGCTTCCGCGACGCGCTGGCCGGCGGGGTGACCTCGGTCGTGGTCAAGCCGGGCAGCGGAAACCCGATCGGCGGGCAGACGGTGGCCATCAAGACCTGGGGCCGGATGGTCGACGAGATGATCATCAAGTCGCCGGCCAGCGTCAAGAGTGCGCTGGGCGAGAATCCCAAACGGGTGTACGGCGACCAGGGAAAGCTGCCCTCGACCCGGCTCGGGGTGGCGGCGGTGATCCGTGACGAGCTGATGAAGGCGCAGGACTACCTGGCCCGCCGCGAGGCCGCGCTCGGCAAGCAGGAGCCTTTCGAACGCGACCCGTCCTCGGAGGTGCTGGTCCGGGTGCTGCAGGGTGAGCTGCCCTGGTGCCAGCACACCCACCGTGCCGACGACATCGCCACCGCGATCCGGCTGGCCGACGAGTTCGGCTACCGGCTGGTGATCAACCATGCCACCGAGGCCTACCTGCTGGCCGACGTGATCGCCGAGCGGGGGATCGCCTGCATCGTCGGCCCGCTGTTCCACACCCGCAGCAAGGTCGAGGTACGCAACCGCAGCCTGGCCACCGCCGGCAAGCTGGCAAACGCCGGCGTCCTGGTGGCGCTGACCACCGACCACCCGGTGGTCGCGATCGACTTCCTGGTGCACCAGGCGGCCTTCGCCGTCCGCGAGGGCATGTCCCGCGAGGACGCGCTGCGCGCGATCACCATCAATCCGGCCGGCATCCTGGGCTTCGCCGACCGGGTGGGCTCGCTGACTCCGGGCAAGGACGGCGACGTGGTGATCTGGTCCGGCGACCCGTTGGACGTGCTGCAGCGCGCCGAGCGGGTGTACGTCTCAGGGCACCAGGTCTACCGCTTCGCCGACGGCCGCGGCGTGGTCAGCAACCCCTACCGCACCGGCTGAGCCCTACAGCTCGACCGCGTTGTTGCGAATGCCATGATTCCCGGGGGTAAACACCTAGTGCGTCTCTAACGGATGGAGTTGTTGCGGGGAAGCAAGCCTCCGGTCAGTTACCGTTGCTTTAGCGACCGCTGTGCCAACTTGAGGTATACCGTACTTCCAAGCCAGTCGGGCATGTGAGATGTCGGGAGCCACCTTGAAGTCTGAACGACCCACACTAAGGAGCGCGTTTAGCCTAGGCGGCGAAGCAGCTGAAGCCGACCATTTACGCGACGAGGCGTTCTTTGCGTCGAGCGACTACAAAGTCATGGAGTCCAGGACCGATCATCGCTGCTTCATCGTAGGTAGAACGGGTTCTGGAAAATCTGCAGCCTTACAACGCTTGGAAGAGGTAAATCCCGAACATGTGATTCGGATTAGTCCGGAAAACTTATCGTTGCCGTATATAACCAACCTGCAAGCGATTCGGTACCTGGATTCTCTCGAAGTGAACTTGGATACGTTTTGGAATACACTCTGGAAGCACGTCTTGCTAGTCGAGATTATTCGTCATAGGTACGATGTCACATCTCTCGAAGGAAAAAACAACGTCCTCAAAAACTTGAAAGAAAAGCTTCAAAATGACCGAACTAAGCAAGCGGCATTGGCTTACTTGAATGAGTTTGAGGGCCGCTTTTGGTGTGAGGCGGACGAACGCGTTCGGGAGATAACTGATAAATTTACTCAACGCATCGGCGTCGAAGCCGGAGGAGCTGTCGGCGCATTCGGCGTCAGCGTTACAGGAAATGGTAAGGAAGAGCTTGAAACATCAAAGGAGTCCCGCGCAGAGCGGGTTGACCGGTTCCAGCGAATCGTAAACGAGAATCAGCTAGCTCGCTTGAACAAAATGATAGAAGTTTTGGACGAGAATATCCTTCCTTCTGTGCATGACTTCCGGTACGTTGTTATTGATGATTTAGATCTTGAATGGGTCGATGAAAGAATCGCCAACGACCTCATTAGATGCTTGTTTGCGACGGTTTACGGGTTAAAGTATGTGCGTAACTTAAAAGTTCTTGTCGCCCTTCGTACCAATATCTTCCAAGAGCTAGATTTTGGTCGTCGGGGTGGCGGCCAGGAAGAGAAGCTGCGAGCACTTGTGTTGGATATGAAATGGACACGTGCTGACCTTGAGCAGCTTCTCAATGAACGTGTACGTGTTTCGGCACCTCAGGTGGGTCTTACGGCCACTTCCATTAAAGACTTACTGCCGCGTGCCAATAATACGATGGGTAAGCCACTAGATTATATACTTGATCGCACCTTATTGCGGCCGCGCGACGCTATTTCATTCATTAATGAGTGCTTAATTGTGGGTGTAGGTAAGGACCGCCTGCCTTGGGCGGATATCAAGACCGCTGAACGAAGTTACTCTGCGAAACGACTTCTTGCACTCAGGGATGAATGGAAATCGACTTACCCAGGTATAGATATGGTGCTCGACAAGTTCCGCAAGGCTTCGGCGCGGATGACGGCAGATGAATATCAACAACGCTTAGATGAAGCGATGCTCCTCTTAAGCGAGCCAAAATTCCAAGGCGTAAAATGGATGACGGACACGACAGCGGCAATGTGGACGTCCAATGACGAGACTTCCTGGTTCGAACTATATCAGCCTCTCACCAAAATCTTATACATTATTGGCTTGATAGGAGTATCAAAGCCTACAGGCGCTACACCTGTGTTCCATCTCGATGACCCTAATTTCATCGATCAGGAAAGCAACTTGTCGAAGGTGCAGCACTTTTATGTGCACCGCACATACCAGGCTGGCTTAGATATACAACCAAGCCGGGACCGTTAATTTGCTTGAGTTCGACTAGAACAGTTCGACCGCGTTGTTCTTGATGACGTCGCGGAACCACAGCGCCGAGTCCTTCGGGGTGCGGCGCTGGCTGGCGTAGTCGACGTGCACCA
>JAVEEO010000472.1 GCA_030840415.1 Pseudonocardiales bacterium
GGTGACGTGCTCGACGGCGGGGTGTGGTTTCCCGACAAGGGCGGCTCGCTGTACCGGTTGGACCAGCGGACCGACGCGGTGACCGGACCGTTCCCGCTCGGCGCCGGCAATCCCTTCGTGGTCAGCGGATACCGCCACCGGCTCTGGATAGCCGATTACGGCGGCACCGACACGCTCGTGCTGGATCCGGCGCTGCTGCCGGCGGGCTGAGACCTGCCTGGGTAACGAATCAGCTTCCGTGCAACAGGAAACTGCCCTTCGGTGTCAACCGCTGGAAAGGACTCGTCGACACGGGAGGGAACAGACGATGACATCACTACGCACGTCGATCACAACTTGCATGCTCGCCGTGGCGGGCACGTCGATCGGGCTGGTCACGGGATCGGGCCCGGCTGGTGCCACGGCGCCGGCCTGCGGCAACAGCTCACTGGACTACGGCGTCTCGCGCACCGACGGCTTCGCCGGTCACAGCGCCTTCGTGCTGCTGTACCGCAACCACACCCGGTCCCACTGCACTCTCTACGGCTACCCGGGCCTGGACGCGATGGCCTCCAACGGCCACGTCATCGCGCACGCGAGGCGCACCCTGCTCGGCTCGGCCGGCGGCAGCCGGCAGGGCCTGCGGGTGATCGACCTGCCGCCGGGCGGGTTCGCCTCGGCGACCGTGGAGTGGGCCAACTTCAACCCGGCCACCTCCGGTCCGTGCCGGTACTCGGCCGGGGTGGACGAGACCGCGCCCAACACCACCAGGACCGTCCCGCTGCGCCGCTCGGTGAGCATCTGCTCGTTGCAGGTGCATCCGACCGTGCTGGGCTGGACCGGCCAGTCCTAGTCCTGGCGCCGCCAGGAGGTACCGCCAGCGCCTCAGCGGGCCTGCCGGCGCTGCCGGGCGACCTCGGCCAGCGTGACCGCGGCAGCCACCGAGGCATTCAGCGATTCGGCCTGGCCGGTCATCGGGATCGACACCGTCTCATCGCAGGTCTCGCCAACCAGCCGGGACAGCCCGCGGCCCTCGGACCCGACCACGATCACCAGCGGGTCGGCGGCGTCGGCCAGCTCGTCCAGGGTGGTGTCGCCGTCGGCATCCAGGCCGATCACCCGCAGGCCGGCCTTCTGGCAGTCGCGCAGTGCCCGTACCAGGTTGGTCACCTGGGCCACCGGAATCCGGGCCGCGGTGCCGGCCGAGGTGCGCCAGGCCGTCGCGGTGACGCCGGCCGACCGCCGGGTCGGCACGATCACGCCCTGCGCGCCGAAGGCCACCGCCGACCGGATGATGGCGCCCAGGTTGCGCGGGTCGGTGACCCCGTCCAGGGCCACCAGCAGCGGCGTGGTGGTGGCCGTGGAGACCAGCTCCAGCAGATCGGGCAGCTCGTCGTAGGAGAAGGGCGGCACCTGCAGCGCGATGCCCTGGTGCAGGATTCCGCCGGTCCGGCGGTCGATCTCGGCCTTGCTGACCTCGAGGATGGGCAGCCCGCGGTCGGCGGCCAGGTGGATCGCCTCGGTGACCCGCTCGTCGGCCTCGATGCCGATCGCCACGTAGAGCGCGTTGGCCGGGATGGCGGCGCGCAACGCCTCGGCGACCGGGTTGCGCCCGACCAGTAGCTCGGGTGCGTCGGAGTTCTTCCCGGCGGTGCCGCGGCGGCGCGGCGTCCCCTCGGACCTGCGCTCGACCGCCGCGGCCCGGCGGGCGGCGGGGTGGCCCTTGCGTTCGGTGGCCTTCGGGGTCGGCCCCTTGCCGGACAGGCCACGGGCCCGGTTGCCGCCCGAGCCGACGGTGGCGCCCTTCTTGCCCTTGCGCACCGCGCCCTTGCGGGCTGAGTTACCTGCCATCGTCGTCGCTACCGATCCTGCTAGGAGCCAGCGTCCAGCGCGGCCCGTCCGGGGTGTCCTCGACCTGCACGCCGGCCTCGCCGAGCGCGTCGCGGATCGCGTCGCCGGCGGCGTAGTCCTTGCGCGCGCGGGCGTCCTGGCGCTGCCGCAACGCCAGCCGGACCAGCCGGTCGACGGTGGCGGTCAGTGCCGCCTGGGTGCTCGCGGCGTTGCCGCCGGCCTGCCAGTCCAGCGGGTTGAGCCCGAGCACGCCGGTCATCGCCAGCACGGCCGCCAGTGCGGTCGCGACCCGGGCCTTGTCGCCCTCGGCGAGCGCGGCGTTGCCGTCGTGGCGCTGCTGGTGGATCACCGCCAGCGCCTGGGGCACCCCGAGGTCGTCGTCCATGGCCGCCACGAACGCGGCGGGCAGCTCGGCGGTCCCGGCCGGTTCGCCGACCAGCTCGACCGCCCGCTGCACGAAGTTCTCGATCTTGGCGTAGGCGACCGCGGCTTCCTTCAACGCCTCCAGCGAGTACTCGATCGCCGAGCGGTAGTGGGCGGCGCCGAGGTAGTAGCGCAGCTCCACCGGACGCCACTGCCGGGCCATCTCGCTGATCGACACCGTGTTGCCGAGGGACTTCGACATCTTCTCGCCGGCCATCGTCACCCAGCCGTTGTGCATCCAGTACCGGGCGAAGCCGTCGCCGGCGGCCACCGACTGGGCCTGCTCGTTCTCGTGGTGCGGGAAGATCAGGTCCAGGCCGCCGCCGTGGATATCGAAGGACTCGCCCAGGTACTTGCCGGCCATCGCCGAGCACTCCAGGTGCCAGCCGGGCCGGCCGTCGCCCCACGGGGTCGGCCAACTCGGCTCGCCGGGCTTGGCGGCCTTCCACAGCGCGAAGTCCCGCGGGTCGCGCTTGCGGCTGTCGCCGACCGAGTCGCCGGCCGGCAGCATCTCCTCGATCCGCTGGCCCGATAGCGCGCCGTAGGCCGGGAACGACCGGACGTCGAAGTACACGTCGCCGTCCACCGGGTAGGCGTGGCCGGCCTCGATCAGCCGCTGCATCAGGACGATCATCTCGGGCACGTGGCCGGTGGCCCGCGGTTCCACTGTCGGTGGCAGGCAGCCCAGCGTCTGGTAGCCGTCGCGGAAGGCCTGCTCGTAGAGCGCCGCGTGCGCCCACCACGGCCGGTCCGCCTCGGCCGCCTTGGCGATGATCTTGTCGTCGATGTCGGTGACGTTGCGGACCAGGGTGACGTCGTAGCCGGAGTGGCTGAGCCAGCGCCGCAGGATGTCGAAGTTCAGGCCGGAGCGCAGGTGGCCGATGTGCGGCGCGCCCTGCACCGTCGCGCCGCAGTAGTAGATCGACGCGCGTCCGGGGAGCAGCGGGACGAAGTCGCGCACCGTCCTGGTAGCGGTGTCATGCAGCCTGAGCGTCACCGGGCAATCCTACGGACTCTGGCCGGCACCGACGACCAGCACAGCTCACCGGCAGGCACCCGCCGGCTAGTGGCTGGAGCGGACCACCACGTGGGTGGGGGTGACCCGCACCACCACCCGGACGTGGTCGGTGCCCTCGTCGCCGGTGTAGCTCTGCCCGGTGTAGGTGTGCGACAGCCGCTCGATCAGCTCGGGGCCGCCGTCGGTGCTCATGCTGACCGTGCCGCGCACCTCGACGAAGCTGTACATGTCGTCGCGGTCCAGGATCAGCACGCTGATCCGCGGGTCCTTGAGCCAGTTGGTCTCCTTCTTGCGACCCTGGATGGTGGACAGCAACAGCTGATCGCCCTCGTAGGTCGCCCACAGCACCGACGTCTGCGGTGAGCCGTCGGTGTTGCTGGTGGCCACCACCACGAAGTTGGCGTCGTCGAGCAGCTTCTTGGCCGGTTCCGGCAAGGCAGTCATGCCCGGAGTGTATGGGCGTACGGCGGCCGGCGTGGGTTGCGGACTAGTTTGGGCGCATGCACCCAGACTCGCTGCGCCGGGAATCGATGCTGATCGCCACCGGCCGGCCGCCCCGAATACCGGCCGGGCCGGTCAACCAGCCGCTGGTGCTCACCTCGACCTTCCACGCCGGCGGCGAGCGAGTCTACGGCCGGGACGGCAATGACACCGTCGATGCCTTCGAAGCCGCCCTGGGCGCGGTCGAGGGCGGCGGGGCCACCGCGTTCTCCTCCGGCATGGCCGCCAGCACCGCGCTGATCGAGGGGCTGCCGGTCGGATCGGTGGTGGTGTTGCCGACCACCTTCTACAACTTCAACCGGACCCTGCTCGACAAGCAGGTGGAGCTGGGCCGGCTGTCACTGCGGCCCGCCGACGTCACCGACACCGACACCGCGATCGCCGCGCTGCCACAGGCCAGCCTGCTGTGGCTGGAGCTGCCGACCAACCCGATGCTGGCGGTGCCCGACCTGCCGGCGCTGACCGCGGCGGCCCGGCAGCACGGGGTGCGCACCGTCGTCGACGCCACCCTGGCCACCCCGCTGGGCATCCGGCCGCTGGAGCACGGTGCCGACGTGGTGATGCACTCGGCGACCAAGTGGATCGCCGGGCACAGCGACCTGGTGATGGGGGTGCTGGCCACCGCCGACCCGGCCCTCGACGAGCAGATCAAGGTGCGCCGCAACCTGACCGGGGCGTTGCCGGGCGGGTTGGAGTCCTTCCTCGCGCTCCGCGGCCTGCGCACCCTGTCGGTCCGGCTGGAACGCGCCTGTGCCAATGCCGCGGAGCTCGCCCGGCGGCTGGAGGATCACCCGGCGGTCCGCCGGGTGCGCTACCTGGGGCTGCCCGACCACCCGCACGCCGACCGGGTCAAGGCACTGCTGGACAACCATGGCGGCCTGCTGTCCTTCGAACCCGACTCGGTGCAGCGCGCCGAGCAGGTCTGTGACCGGGTCAGGCTGATCACCCATGCCACCAGCCTCGGCGGGGTCGAATCCCTGCTGGAGCGGCGCGGCCGCTACCCGGGCGAACTCCAGCAGCAGACCCCGGCCGAGTTGCTGCGGCTGTCGGTGGGGCTGGAGCACGTCGAGGACCTGTGGGCGGACCTGGACCAGGCGCTGGCCTGACCGGTCGGCCCGAGCCCGGTGATCGGGCGCCGGGCCGTTCACCCGATCGGCGCTGGTTAGCGCAGGACCAGGGCGGTGGCCATCGCGGCGATGCCCTCGCCGCGGCCGGTCAGCCCGAGGCCGTCGGTGGTGGTCGCCGACAGGGTCACCGGTGCGCCCACCACGTCGCTGAGCAGCGCCTCGGCATCGAGCCGGCGTGGTCCCAGCTTGGGCCGGTTGCCGATCAACTGCACCGCGACGTTGCCGATCCGCCAGCCGGCCGCGTCCAGCCGCCGGACCACCTCGGCGAGCAGCTCGATCCCGGACGCCCCGGCCCACTGCGGATCGGCGGTTCCGAACACCGCGCCGAGATCGCCCAGACCGGCCGCCGACAGCAGCGCATCGCAGGCGGCGTGGCAGACCACGTCGCCGTCGGAGTGACCGGCGCAGCCGGCGACGTTGGGCCAGAACAGCCCCGCCAGCCAGCACTCCCGGCCTTCCTCGATCGGGTGCACATCGACCCCGATCCCCACCCTGGGCACAGTCATGGCAGCCCTCCGGCCTGGCTCGTCGGCGGCCCTCCCGCCTGGGTCACCGACGGTCCTGCCGGCTGGGCCATCGGCGGCCCTCCGGCCTGGGTCGGCGCGTCGAGTTCGGCGGCCATGGCGTGCGCCAGCCGCAGGTCGTGCGGCGTGGTGACCTTGAAGCAGAGCTCCGAGCCGGCGACCGTGCGCACCGGCACCCCAAGCGCCTCGGCCAGGCCGGCGTCGTCGGTCACGTCGGTCAGCGAGCGATCCTCGGCGGCCCGGTGCGCGGCCAGCAACACCGAGCGGAGGAAACCCTGCGGGGTCTGGACCGCCCGAAGCTCGCGCCGGTCGACGGTGGCGACCACCTGCCCGTCGGCGTCCACCCGCTTGATGGTGTCGGCCACCGGCAGCACCGGGATCACTGCCTGGTCGCCAGCGCGCAGGGCGGCCACCACGGCCGAGATCATCGAGGACGGCACCAGCGGGCGGGCGGCGTCGTGCACCAGCACCAGTCCGACGTCCGGGGTGAGCGCGGCCAGCCCGGCGTCCACCGAGGCCTGCCGGGTAGCGCCGCCGGCCACTACCACGGCCCGGCGCCCGGCGCAGGTCTGGACGGCGGTCAGTTCGGCGGCGGGAGCCACCACCACGACGGTGTCGATGTCGGGGTGGGTGGTAAACGCCTCCAGTGCCCAGGTCAGCAGCGGGCGGCCGTGCAATGGCACCAACGCCTTGGGCATTCCCGCGCCGAGGCGCTGACCCGAACCGGCAGCCACGATGATCGCGGCGACCGCTGTAGCGGCCGGTTCGTCGGGGGCGCCCCGCGGACTGATCAGTCCGATCGAGCCCTGGTTCAGGCGACAGCCTCGGCAAGCACCTCGTCGAGGACCAGCTCGGCCTTGTCCTCGTTGGTGCCCTCGGCCAGTGCCAGCTCGCTCACCAGGATCTGGCGGGCCTTGGCCAGCATGCGCTTCTCGCCGGCCGACAGGCCGCGGTCCTTCTCGCGACGCCACAGGTCACGCACGACCTCGGCCACCTTGTTCACGTCACCGGAGGCCAGCTTCTCGCCGTTGGCCTTGTAGCGACGCGACCAGTTCGTCGGCTCTTCGGTGTGCGGAGCTCGCAGCACCTCGAAAACCCGGTCCAGGCCCTCCTGGCCGACCACGTCACGCACGCCCACGATCTCGGCGTTGTCGGCAGGAACCCGAACGGTCAGGTCACCCTGCTGGACCTTGAGCACGAGGTAGATTCGCTCGACGCCCTGGATGATGCGGGTCTCGATTGCCTCGATTTTGGCAGCTCCATGGTGCGGATAAACTACGGTCTCGCCGACCTCAAAAGTCATAGAGGCAACCCCTTCCGGTGGACTCCAGGGTAACACGTGGGGACGACACGCCCGAGTCCTTGTTCGCCCCCGTCTGGTATCAGAGGGCGGCCCGCCGGCGGTCGTGCGGCCCAGAAAGCCACCAGCGCGCCACCTGTCCGCTGCCCGCATCCGGGCTCTCGCTACGCTGGGGCCGGATGTCCCCATCCGGCTCAACAGTCGACCCGGCAGGGAAGGTAAGCACCGCGAGTTGGGGCAGGAAGAGGAGTCGCTGTGGGTAACGAGACCGCCAGCCGTACGGGCCTGCTCCGCCGGCTCGGACCGGCAGCCGCCTCGGCTGCGCTCGGCCTGGCCCTACTGACCGGCTGCGCCGCCGGGCAGGACGCCCAGACCGTCGAGCAGACTCCCTCGATCGACGGGGTGCAGGCGCAGGCGGGCACCATCGCCATCCGGGCCGCGGGGATCGCCGCGCCCGAGTCGGGCACCAGCTACGCCAAGGGCTCCGACGCCCAGCTGCGCATGGTGCTGGTGAACGAGGGCGCCCAGCCGGACAAGCTGCTCTCGGTGAGTTCCCCGGCAGCCGCCGGGGTGCAGCTCAGCGCAGGCTCGGGCTCCGGTGCCTCCAGCGCCTCGCTGCCGGCCACGGAGACTTCCAATGGCTCGCCGTCGGCCTCTGACACTTCCAGCCCCTCGGCCACCGGTTCGGCTTCGGCATCGCCCAGCGGCTCTGCGGCCAGCACGCCGCTCGACCTGGCGCCGCGACAGGCGCTGCAGATCGGGATCAGCGACGGCGATGCCACGGTGCGGCTGACCGGCCTGAACGCCGACCTGTTCTCGGCCCAGCCGATCCCGGTCACCCTGAACTTCGCCAGCGGTACCAGCGTCACCGTCACGATGGCCGTCCAGCTCACCAGCGAGGCGCCGCCGGCGCCGACGGTGAGCGTGGCGACCGAGCAGGTCGGCGGCGAGTAACCCGCCGTCCGGGCACCTCGCGTTCGGTCAACCCCTTCCGGGCAACTCCGCCTTCGGGCCCCCGCTCGGCGCGGGATTTGTGTCAGCGGTCCCCGGTAGCCTCCGCCGGGTGAGCACATCGCCGGGTGGCAGCGCCGCCAAAGCAAAGCGCGCCACCACCAGCTATCTGTGCACCGAGTGCGGCACCGTCTCGATCCGGTGGGTTGGGCGCTGCCCGGAATGCCAGGCCTGGGGCACCATGACCGAGGAGGGCAGCCGGGCAGCCACCCTGACGCTGCCCGCGCCGGTCACCCCCCGCCACCTCGCCCAGCCGATCAGCCGGCAGGACTCCGCGGTCGCCCGGGCGCTACCGACCGGCATCGGTGAGCTCGACCGGGTGCTGGGCGGCGGCCTGGTGCCCGGTGCGGTGCTGTTGCTGGCCGGCGAGCCCGGCGTGGGCAAGTCGACCCTGCTGCTGGAGGTGGGGCAGAAGTACGCCGCCGCCACCGGGTCGCCGGCGTTGATCGTCACCGGCGAGGAATCGACCTCCCAGGTCCGGGCCCGGGCCGAGCGCACCCACACCATGCACTCCGAGTTGTTCCTGGCGGCCGAGAACGACCTCGGGGCGGTGCTGGCCCACCTGGACGAGGTCAAGCCCGGCCTGCTGATCCTGGACTCGGTGCAGACCATCGCGTCCTCCACGGTGGACGGGGTGCTGGGCGGGGTTCCGCAGATCCGGGCGGTCACCGCCGCCATCAGCTCGGTCGCCAAGGAGCGCGGCATCGCCACCGTCCTGGTCGGCCACGTCACCAAGGACGGCTCGATCGCCGGGCCGCGGGCCCTGGAGCACCTGGTGGACGTGGTGCTCTACTTCGAGGGCGACCGGCACAGCTCGCTGCGCATGCTGCGGGCCATCAAGAACCGCTACGGGGCCACCGACGAGGTGGGCTGCTTCGAGATGCACGAAGAGGGCATCGACGAACTCCCCGACCCGTCCGGGCTGTTCGTCAGCACCCGCGACATCGCCGTGCCCGGCACCTGCGTCACGGTCACCGTGACCGGCCGCCGGCCGTTGCTATCGGAGGTGCAGTCGCTGGTGGCGGCCGCGTACGGCAACGGCGGTTCGGCGCGCCGGTCGGTGACCGACCTCGACGCCTCGCGGGTCAACATGCTGCTGGCGGTACTGGGCCGGCACGCCGGCGTGCAACTGGGCGAGCGTGACGTCTACGCGGCCAGCGTCGGGGGCATCAAGATCACCGAACCGTCGGTGGATCTGGCCATCCTGCTGGCCATCGCCTCCGCGGCCAGCGACATCGCGCTGCCCAGCACCCTGTGCGCCATCGGCGAGGTGTCGCTGTCCGGTGACATCCGCCGGGTCAGCAGCGTGCAGCGGCGCCTCAGCGAGGCCAGCCGGCTGGGCTTCCGCCGGGCGCTGGTGCCACACGGGTCGGACTGGTCGCAGCTGGCCGGCATGAAGGTCATCGAGGTGCCCACGGTGGCCAGGGCGTGGGACTTCGTGGCCCAGTTGTGACTGGGCGTGACCTCACTGGTATCCGCAGCGGCGCGCAGGGCTCCTAGACTGTGACTCGAAGTTCAGTCCAGGTGAAAGTGCGGGAGTGAGTACGTGGCAATCAGTGATCGCGACGAGGTGCTGCGATCGGTCCTCGCCCTGCTTGCCCCCGGCACCGACATCCGGGACGGCCTCGAGCGGATCCTGCGCGGCAACACCGGCGCGCTGATCGTGCTGGGCCACGACAAGGTCGTCGAGTCGCTGTGCACCGGCGGGTTCCCCCTGGACATCGAGTTCGCGGCCACCCGGCTGCGCGAACTGGCCAAGATGGACGGCGCGGTGGTGCTCAGCACCGACGGTGCGCGAATCCTGCGGGCCGCCACCCACCTGATGCCCGACCCGGCCATCCCGACCGAGGAGTCCGGCACCCGGCACCGCACCGCCCAGCGGGTGGCCCAGCAGACCGGCTTTCCGGTGATCTCGGTGTCGCAGTCGATGAAGATCATCAGCCTCTACCTCGGCCCGCGCCGGCACGTCCTGGAGAACTCCACCTCGCTGCTGTCGCGGGCCAACCAGGCGGTCCAGACCCTGGAGCGGTACAAGTCCCGCCTGGACGTGGTGTCCCAGACCCTGTCGGCACTCGAGATCGAGGACCTGGTCACGGTGCGCGATGCCACCGTGGTGTCCCAGCGGCTGGAGATGGTCAGCCGGATCGCCGACGAGATCTCCGGCTACGGCGCCGAGCTGGGCACCGACGGCCGGCTGCTGGCCCTGCAGCTGGAGGAGCTGATGGCCGGCGTCCACACCGATCGCGAGCTGATCGCGCGGGACTACCTGCCGGCCGCACGCAAGAATCGGACGGTCGAGCAGGCCCTGGACGACCTGGCGGCACTGTCGGCGGCCGAGCTGCTCGACCTCCCCAACGTCGCCAAGGCCCTGGGCTACCCGGGCGGCACCGAGAGCCTGGAGACCTCGGTGAGCCCGCGCGGCTACCGGCTGCTGTCCCGGGTGCCGAGGTTGCCCAACCTGGTGCTCGACCGGATCGTGGACCATTTCGGCGGCCTGCAGAAGGTGCTGGCGGCCTCCGTGGACGAGTTGCAGGACGTCGAGGGCGTCGGCGATGCCCGGGCCCGCTCGATCCGGGAGGCGCTCTCCAGGCTGGCCGAGGCCTCGATCATCGAGCGCTACACCTGACAGCCTCGTCCACCCCGACCAGCTCGACCAGCGGCGCGTACAGCCCCATCAGAGCCATCGCCTGACGGTGGCTGTCGTCGGTGGCCCCGGCGCACGCCTCGGTCACCACCCGTACCCTGACGCCCGCGTCGGCCGCGGCCAGCACGGTGGAGATCACGCAGCAGTCGCTGGAGACCCCGGCCACCACCAGCTCGTCGCCGGCCCGGGCGGCCAGCTCGGGACCCCACTTGCCGAAGGTGGGCCTGGCCAGGCTGGGCCGGCCGGCGAACGGGTCCACCAGCGCGTACAGCGGCGCGTCGGGCGGCTGCCGCGCGAACGGCCAGGCCCGGTAGTAGTCCCGCCAGGCGCCGGCGGGTTCGGCCGGAGCGACGAACCTGGTGAACGTGACGGCCGGCCCGTACGCCGCGACCAGCGCCTCGATCGGGTCGAGCAGCTCGGCGAACCGGGGCACGAACCAGCCGCTGGCGGGGTCTGCGAACACCTGCTGCAGATCGATGACCACCAGGTGGCCGGTCACCGCGGCAACGACTCCTGGCGCCGGATCGGGCCGCGGTCGGCCACCGCGGTCACCACGAAGCCGATCAGCAGCGCCACCAGCACCCCGAGGTTGGCGTACGCCCAGTTGCCGCCCTTTCCGCCGAGCCCGACCGGTTCGAGCAGGTAGCCCTGCCAGCTCAGCCAGCTGGCGAAGTTGTTGGTCACCAGGCCCCAGCCCAGCGCCGTGCCGAGCAGCATGCACAGCACCGGCACCGGCCGGACGCTGCCGTACCGGCCGTGCGGGTCGAACAGGTCCGGCTCGGCATAGTCGCGGCGGCGCAGCAGGAGGTCGGCCAGCATCACCCCGCACCAGGCCGCCACGGGCACTCCCAAGGTGATCAGGAAGCCCTGGAACGGCACGAAGAAGTTGTCGGCGAAGAAGACCACGTAGATCGACCCGGCCACCATGATCACGCCGTCGATCAGAGCCGCGGTGGGCCTGGGAATCCGCAGCCCGGCGGTGAGCAGCGCCAGCCCCGAGGAGTAGATGTCCAGCACCGCGCCGCCGATCAGGCCCAGGATCACCACGATCAGGAACGGCACCAGCGCCCAGGTGTCCAACTCGCCTGCCAGCGCCCCGATCGGGTCGACCGCGATGGCGGAGTTCAGCTGTTCGGAGGAACCAGCCAGCAGCAAGCCGAACACCACCAGCACCATGGGCGCGATCGCCCCGCCGAAGGCGGTCCAGCCGACGACGCCCCGGCTGCTCGACCGCCGCGGCAGGTAGCGCGAGTAGTCCGCCGCCATGATCACCCAGCCGAGCCCGAAGCCGGTCATGAACAGCACGAAGCAGCCGATCACATGCTGCGCCGAGCCGGCCGGCACCGCCGACACCGCCGTCCAGTCGATCTTGTCGAACACCAGCACGATGTAGACCACGGTCAGCACCCCGGTGACCACCGTGATCACCGCCTGCATGCGCATGATCAGGTCGAAACCCATCACCCCGCCGGCGATGATCAGCAGGGCCACCACCACCAGCGCGATCACCTTGGTCGCGGTGCCAGAGCTCCAGCCCAGCCGGTCGAACACCGTCGCGGTGGCCAGCGTCGCCAGGATGGTCAGCACCGTTTCCCAGCCCACGTTGATCAGCCAGGCCAGCAGCGTCGGCAACAGGTTGCCGCGTACCCCGAACGGCGCCCGGCTGAGCACCATGGTGGGCGCCGAGCCACGCTTGCCGGCCAGCGCGATGAAGCCGCACAGCAGGAAGGACAGCCCGATCCCCAACAGGCCGGCGATCAGGGCCTGCCAGAACG